>NZ_KQ557128.1:0-84272 GCF_001443665.1 endosymbiont of Ridgeia piscesae
AAGCCGACCGTGCTCGCGGCTTCGACAAAATGGCGCTCGTAGCGTCCCGTCGCTTCGATGACGACCCGCTCGATCACATCCGATTGCAGCGTTTGAGTGAGAGGCTTCGCGCCTTGGGGGGTATTCGTGAGACTGAAAGCCGTGTCCAGTTCGCGGACATAGACATCGAGCGGTCTTTACCGACGTCGATACCGACATTGATACTCGAGAGATTGGCTGTGGTCATGGTAGAAACCCCTCCGCCTTGCTAAATTCAGGCTATGGGCCCATTCGACTGTTCGAGTGATCGATCGAGTCGGAGTCGCGCCACACGCTTGTTAACGATCTCGGTGAGGCCGGCGCCACTGCATCATCGGGCTACGACTCCGATAACCTGCGGCTACAGGTTATGGGCCCAGTCTAACTCGCTTATAGAGATGTGTTTTAACCATACAAGGCAGATGCACGCGGACGGCAAAAAGCGCCGCTCGTTCCTCGCTCTGCTTTTTGTCGCCGGTGATGCGAAGCGTTAGATTTGGAAGAGATGAAAAAACACACAAAAGCTATCACTGGTGCAGTATTTACATTAATTATGTCTTTTGCATGTTCTGTTATGTCAAATCAAAACAACAAAGAAATGGATAACAAACATAGGCATCAAACTTCAGCTGGGTTTCAAAATTATCCCCCTGTGCAAACAGCCGCACCTAAAGGCACGTTTTTTTATCTGCGTAGATTTTGGGATTCAGTTTTTCTCCCAGATGTCCCAGATGGGCATGTGCTACCTGAATTTGAAGCTTTGCAACTTCTAAATTCTGTTGAGGGCGACCGAGTAACCTGGTTAGGCCAAGCGAGTTTTCTTATTAGAATTTCAGGAAAAACAATCCTGACAGATCCCTTTTTAACGGAATTTGCTAGTCCCATTTCTTGGGCTGGCCCCAGGCGGTTTGTACCGCCTGGGATCCCTTTAGATAAGCTTCCATCTATAGATATAGTGATTGTTTCACATAATCATTACGACCATTTAGACGATGAAACCGTTAAATACTTAGCAAATAAAGACGCAATTCAAGTGGTGGTACCCTTTGGTCTAAAATCGTTTTTTACTGAGAGAGGGTATATAAACGTAACAGAATTAGACTGGAACGATCAGATATCCATTGGCAACATAAAGTTAATTGCTTTACCTGCTGTTCACGATTCCGCGCGAAGTACAGACGATCAAAATAAAACCTTATGGGCGTCATGGATAATGCTAGGCTCTACAAATAAAATTCACTTTATTGGTGATACCGGATATTCAAATACTATTTTTAAACAGATTGGCAGCCGATATGGCCCATTTGATTATGCAATTATACCGATAAGTGCTTATGAACCAAGGAAATTGATGTGGATGTCACATGTTACTCCTGAAGAAGCAGTTACAGTGGGGAAGGAAGTTGGCGCAAATACTTTAATAGCATCACATTGGGGGACGATTAATTTATCTGATGAACCGCCGTGGGAACCACCAAGGCGTTTTAGCAGAGCAGGATTGGATAATGGATTCGCCGAGGAAGCACTATGGATTATGAAAATTGGAGAAACCAGACCTCTTTAGCAAAAAATGTACCTCAGCGATCATGGCAAACGAAGCATCTTTTAACCCAAGAAAAATAATATTGATAGGCTATTTATTAACCAAAAAATCTAACAATCACATGCAGCGGACAGCAAAAAGCAGCGCTCCTCATGCCTCGTCGCTCTGCTTTTTTCTGCCGCTGATGTGAGGCGTTAGGCGGTTAATATGCCTGGCGTCTAGCATGTTATTGAGAGGGCTTTGGGAGAACATAAAATGCAAAATGCAAAGAAGTTAGTTTATGTAGGCATAGCAATGGCCTTGGTGATATTGACTACAGGGTGTGTGAAAGAGTCACGTAAGGGTTATAAAGAAATGCAATTCTCTGCATCCTGTAAATCCTGTGAAAAGCTAGACGGTTTTGTCTCACCAAGTCAGATTAATGATGAAATTCGCAAGATGGTGGGTAAATATAAAGACGGAGGGGAGGCTGATAATGTTGCTATTCAAAAGTCTAGAGGAGTTATCGAGACTTATCTGAGACCAGATTTTATTGATGGAGGAGATTGCCCGGAAATTGATAGTGAAAGATGGGCAATTGACTATTCATACAAACGCAAGCGTCCAGCATTACATAAAGGAATTGATATCCATCAACCAAGAGGAACACCAGTGAGGGCTATCGCCAACGGTGTTGTTGTGGGTAAATTCTTAAATGAGTTTAATAGAAAAGGTATCGAAATAATTTTGAGGCATACTCCAGAGCAGACAGGTCTGCCATTTTGGACGTATTCCCAGTACACTCATCTCCAGGAGATGCCAACGTTGTCAATTGGTACGAATGTCAAGATGGGAGATGAGATTGGGAAAACGGCAAATACTGGAAAGATGGGAAGAAGAGTGCGTCGTGATGCGTTACATTTTGCCGTTCTCTACAGCAAGTACCCAGAATGGTCTAATGATGGAGTAGTGGTAACACCAAAAGACGGATATTTTATGGATCCGAATGCGTTTTATCGTCTTGATCCACCGTATGAATCACTATCCTTGGCAAAGCTACTGGGTAATCAAAAATGGGTACCAATACCTTACATGAATGCTGATGGAATATTGGCACCATCTGACACTAAGCGTATTTGGCCGTATGTTTGTAAATAGTACAAACATAATAGCTGAATTACGTGGAATGGCCTAACAAGAGAAATAAACTTGAATCACAAAAGACGTCAGCCTTTTGTGATCCGGTTATTTGCAACGTTATGTGTGATTTTAAACTGAGGGTATTTATATGTTCATGATTGAGTATAAAGATATCGGCTGGTGGTATTGGTTGGTAACAGCAGGACTGCTTACATATGGTGTGTTGGGAGAATCGATAGGATTTATGCTTGCTATAAGCCTTACTGTGTTTCAGTTATTTCACTTCGTGCTTCGAGAACGTAGTATTACCGCCTTTCCTATTCAAGTGCGGTTTTGGTATCTAATTCTTCTTCTTGTTGCGTTACCAGGGCCACTGCAATTGATATATTGGATCCCTACCATAGGTACGTGGGCGCAGATAATATTTGGTTATTGTACTATGGCGCGCTGTGTTTCCCTTTTTCCATGGAATCGTAGTGAACAATTTTCACTTGACTTGCTAAAGAAAACATTCTTTTCTCGTCCAGTTCGAGGAAGTATTAAACAAGGTTTTGCAGCCTCTAAGTAAGTTATAAGTTACACATAACAAGCGACTGTGGCCCTAAATCAACCTATTAAGCCATATTTTCATTCCATTTACGTGGGGCCTGGACCATGGCATTGAGGATAACAATCAGCTTCCGGGTGCAGGCTGTGATGGCGATCTTTTTATGCTTGCCTTGGGCAACCAGGCGGTTATAAAAACGCCGTAGGACAGGATTACACTGATCGAGGAGAGGACGCCCATGTACAGCACAGTTCGCACACTGGCTCTGCCACCGCGGATACGACGCGTGCCACGCAGACGCCTGCTGTCACGGTTGAAAGGGGCAACGCCAGTCAAGGTAGCGATCTGCTTTGGATTGAGTCTACCCAGCTCTGGCAGGTCAGCGAGCAATCAATAACCCTGCCAGCGCTTTTGTCCCATCTGCTTTTCTGCACTCTCCAGCAGCGCTTCATTGAGTTGGATAAATGATTCGTACTTCAGCTTGCGCCTCGCCTGACAGAAGGCCGATGCCATGATCCGGGGGAGTGGCTTCCCGTCGCCTATGGTTTCAAAAAACTGGTCCAGCTTGTCTTGTAGTGTGCCCTTTCGAAAGTTCAGCATTAACGGAATCAGGTGCTCAAAGGGAAGGGACCGTTTCCGCGTGAAATCTGTTCTGTTTTTCTGCGCTTCCCGGCGAAATGCATCAGAGTCAATAAGTGTCTTTATCGGCCTATAGGTATTCTCAATTGACCTTCAGGATGGTTCTCTTTTCCGTTGTCTCCGAGATGGGCTTGCGATGCATTTCCGGCTCTCGAGTGCTCGTGATAAGTGCGCATTATTATGATAAATACAGTGACTTGCGCGATAACTTAATGGCATTGTATTTAATCTGTTATCCGTTTTTTCTTCTCCCGCGGTATCCCAAATCGCTGACGTCTCTCCCATAGCGCCTTGCGACTGATGCCGAGCTGGCGGGCCATCTCGGTCTCGGTCATCTGATCCTGGTTTTCCAGCACGAATTGTCGAAAGTACTGCTCCAGTGAGAGTTGCTCGCCGCGCTGGTCTGACTTGCGCCGCCGGGTGGCGACCTGGTGGTCGATGGCCAGCAGATCGGGGGTGATGGTCTCCCCATCGCACAGGATTACTGCCCGTTCGATGGCGTTGGCGAGTTCCCGTACATTGCCGGGCCAGTGGTAGCGCTTGATTGATGTCAGTGCGTCCCGGCTGAGGTTGATGCGGGGTTTGTTGAGCTTTTTGCAGGTCTTGTCGAGCAGAAAACGGGAGAGCGCCTGGATGTCGTTGCCCCGTTCGCGCAGCGGTGGCAGCACCATCTCGACCACCCGCAGGCGGAAGTAGAGGTCGCTGCGAAAGCTCTGTTCCTGCACCAGTTGGCGCAGATCCCGGTGAGTGGCAGCGACGATGCGCACATCGAGCTGGCTTGTCGAGTCTGACCCGGCGGCGTAGTTGTCACTACTCTGCAGCAGGCGCAGCAGGCGTGCCTGGGCCGCCTGCGGTAGTTCGCCGACCTCATCGAGAAATAGGGTGCCGCCATTGGCCTGCTTGAGCAGCCCGGGTTGCTCCGCTTCGCCACCTTGGCGATGACCAAATAACTCTGTTTCAATCAGATGTTCGGGGATGGCGGCGCAATTGAAGGCGATGAAGGGGGCCTGGTTGCGTCGACTTTGTTCGTGCAGGGCGCGGGCGACTAGCTCCTTGCCAGTGCCCGATTCACCCAGGATCAGCACCGTGGCATCGGTGGGGGCGACCTTTTCGATGCGCCGGCAGACATCGCGCATCGCATCGCAGCTGCCGACCATCCCTTTTACTGGATAGTGCTTCTCCATCTCCGACTTGAGGATGGCCTGCTGGCGCTGCTGCTGGGACTGCCGCAACAGCCGGCGCACCAGCAACAGCAATTCGTCATGGTCGAAGGGTTTGGCGATATAGTCGGCAGCGCCCTGTTTCATCGCCTCAACTGCTGAGCGCACGCTGGCGTAGCTGGTCATGATCAGCACCGGCACCTCATCGGCGTGCTGGATGATCTCGGTACCCGCCGCACCGGGCAGGCGCAGGTCGGAGATGATCAGGTCGAAGCCGTTCAGATCAAGGGCCTCAGTCTCCTCCACTGAGCCGGCCTCGGCTATCTGGAAACCGTGGCGCTCCAGTAGGCGTCGCAAGGCAGTGCGGATCACCGCCTCATCTTCAATGATCAGTATCTGCGGCATGGATACTCTCCGCCTGTTTCGGTAGTTCGATGATCACCCGCGTGCCCACGCCGGGCTGCGAGTCGAGCTCGATGCTGCCGTTGTGATCGCTGATGATCTTGTAGGCCATGGCGAGGCCAAGGCCGGTGCCTTCACCGACCGGTTTTGTGGTGAAGAAGGGCTCGAAGATGAAGGCCTGCTGCTGCTCGTCGATGCCGCAGCCCTGATCCAGTATCTCGATGATGACGCGTTTGCCGCTCTCCCGCGCCAGCAGTTCCACCCGGTCGCCGGGGACGGAGGCATCACAGGCGTTGCTGAAGAGATTGACCAGCACCTGGGAGAGGCTCTGGCGGTCGCCAAACAGTGCCAGGCCTGCCGGTGCGGCGTTGAGACACTCCACCTGGCGGCCGTTGCGGGTGAGCCGCACCAGCCGGATCGCCTCATTCACCACCTCGCGCAGTGGAAACTGGTGGAAGTTTTTGCCCAGCGGGTCGCTGCGGCTGAAGTTCATCAGGGTCTGGATGATAGCGCTGATGCGCTGGGTCTGACGCAGGATCTCCTCGATGCTCTCGTCGATAAGCTTGGGTTCCCGCTCGTGGCGCAGATTCTGTGCCAGCGAGGCGATGCCGGTGACCGGGTTGCCGATCTCGTGGGCGACGCCGGCGGCAAGGCGGCCAATGGAGGCGAGTCGGTCGCTGTGCTCCAGCTCCGCCTCCAGGGTCTCCAGATTCGTGAGATCCTCCAGCAGCATCACTTGGCTGGTGCGTGCCTGCTCAACCGGATGGTCAGCCGGTACCGGCGAGGGGATGGTCGCCTTGTGCAGGTTGAACCAGCGGGATTTGCCTTGATGTTTTACCTCCATGTGGTGGATGTGCAGATCCTGGGCGCTGGCAAAACCGCTCAGCAGGTTGCCCCAGGGGGCAGGTAGCCGGTGCAGGTCGATGCCGACTGCATCCTTGGCGGGCAGGTCGGTCATCACCTCCATCGCCAGGTTCCAGATCACCACACTGTGCTCACGGTCGACGGTGCAGACGCCGAGCGGTAGGTCGAGCAGGATCTGGCGCTGGTAGCGGCGCAGGTTGTCGAGGTCAGCGGTCATGCCCTGCAGGCGGGAGCGCGACTCCTCCAGCCGCTCCTCCACATAGCGCACCGAATCGGCCAGTGCGGTCTTGGCATGGGTATCCAGGCTGAGGCGGCGATTGATGATGATGTGGGCTAGCTGTGGCCCAATCAGGCCGGAGAGGTTGCGTTCGATGCGCTCGCGCAGCTGTCGAAGCTCTGCCGGGCGGGTCTCGGTAGGCGGCATGCCAAGGTCGCTGAGGGCCTGCTGCACCTCTTTTTCTGCAGCCTCCCAGCCCAGAACCAGGGAGAGTTCCTGGGTGAACTGCTCGGTGCTGCTGGCACTGACCACGCCGCTTAGGGGGGTGAATGACTCGGCACAACAGGCGCCGGCGGCATCGCGTTCACCACGGCTCTGCCGGGTGAGCAGGGAACCGGTGACAAACAGCAGCAGATTAAGACTGATTGAAAAGAAGCTAGAGAACTCCCACTTTGACAGGCCGGTGACTGCCTGCATGGTTGTGATATCGATCTCGGAACGGATGAAACCGGATGCATCGAGCAACGGCACCAGCAGGGTGATGCCCCATACCAGCATGCCGCCCATTAGACCGGCGATGAAGCCGTTGCGGTTGGCGCGTTTCCAATAGAGCAGGCCGATGATGCCGGGTAAAAACTGGGCCACTGCGACGAACGAGATCAGCCCCAGTTCCACCAGTCGCTGGTTCTGTTGTAACAGGACGTAGAAGGCGTAGCCGGCGAGGATGATGGCGCCGATTATCACCCGGCGTGAACTCTGTAGCCAGCGGTAGAGATTGACCTGGGGATAGGGGTAGACCCAGGGCAGTAGGATATGGTTGAGCACCATTGAGGAGAGCGCCACAGTGGTGACGATGACCATCGCGCTGGCGGCGGAGACACCGCCGATGAAGGCGAGAGTGGGCAGCCAGCTGGTGCCGCTGTCGAGGGTGATGCCGAGTACGAAGTAGTCCGCATCCAGGCTGACGCCAGCGCGGCTGCCGGCCCAGAGGATCGGTGGGATTGCCAGGTTGATCAGGAACAGGTAGAGCGGAAAGGCCCAGCTGGCGGTGCGGATCGCCCTGGGGTCAAGGTTCTCAGCAAACAGCATATGGAACTGGCGTGGCAGCAGGAAGGCGGCGGCGAAAGCGAGAAACAGCAGGGTCAGCCAAGGGCCTTCACGGACCGGCCGGTAGAGGCTGTCGACGGCCTGCGGGTTGGCCGCCAGCCACTGATTGAGCTCACTGGGTCCGGAGAAGATGCCAAACAGAGCGAACAGGCCGATGGTGATTAACGCCAATAGTTTGACCAGTGATTCGAAGGCGATCGCCACCACCAGCCCCTGGTGTTTCTCTCGGGGAGAGACGTGGCGTGCACCGAATAGGATGGCAAACAGGATCAGGGTGAGACAGAAACCGAACGCCAACATCTGGGGAGTGGCCTCCTGGGTCAAGATCCGCATCGACTCGGTCACCGCGCGAATCTGCAGTGCGATGTAGGGCAGGGTGCCGATCAGCATGAACAGGGTGACTAACACGCCGGCCAGCTGGCTGCGGAAGCGGAACGCAAACAGGTCGGCCAGTGAGGTGAGCTGATATTCCCGGGTCAGGCGAAGAATCGGTTGCAGCAGTACTGGCGTCAGGGCAAAGGCAAGGGTGACGCCGATATAGATGGTGAGGAACAGGTAGCCTTCGGACTGGGCAAAACCGACGCTGCCATAGTAGCTCCAGGAGGTGGCATAGACACCCAGTGAGAGCGTGTAGACCAGTGGGTGGCGAATCAAGCGCTCCGGGATACGGCCGCTGTCTGCGGCGTAGGCGACCAGGAACAGCAGCAGCAGATAGATGAAACCGGCACCGAACAGGATGCCCAGCTCATGGGTCATCAGGGGTTCGCCTCTGTAGCAGGGCGCCGAACAGGATCACCAGCAGCCAGATCAGATAGGGGATATACCAAGGTGAGTCGCTGCTAGTCCACCAGCTGAGGAGCGGACCGCTGAAGAGGGTGCAGGCCAGCAGAAACAGGATCAGGGTTTTATCGTAGCCTGGGCCGGGAGGAGGGCGGATGCTCATCCTAGAAGCCTAGCATTTGTTACCTATAGTAACAACGATCGCAGAATCGGATGCTTTTTGCCTGTGGGGGACTGAATGTTGACTATACATCAGTAATAACCACAATTGTTTGCAGCTTCAATCGGTATGACAATCGGCAGGTCATCCAATCATTCAGAGCGGAAGGGAGTCCGGTGGAGGAGATATGCGCTTGAGTCGTACTGTCCGCTATATCGTTTACGCCGGTTTGCTCTGCTTTGCGACATTTCCAGCTTACAGCGACACTCTGACCTGGGTTGGTTGTGGCATTACTAAAAAGGCCTTTATGGCCGAGTTGAGCAAAGCCTATCAACGGGAGACTGGAACAGAGATCCAGCTTTCCGGCGGAGGCGCTACAAAGGGCATTCGTCAGGTAGCTGCCAACAAGGTTGATATAGGTGGCAGTTGCCGCAATAAACTGTGGGGGCATACGGCGGAGAGATCGGTTCAATTCCACCCCGTTGCCTGGGATGCGCTGGTGGTCATCACCCATAAGAAGAACCCGGTGAACGATATATCACTGGAGGATCTGAGAGCAATCTACAAGGGTAAAATCACCAACTGGAAGCTGCTGGGTGGAACTAACCAGCCAATCGAGCTGTTGATTCGGAAGGGCAAGATATCAGGTGTGGGCCACGCTATCCGGGAGTATCTTTTTGCTGCGCCTAACATGGAGTTCGCCTCTGACAACATATTCCCCTCATCAGGTCCGTTGGAACAGGCGGTTGGAAACAATCTCAACAGTCTGGCAATCACCGGTGTCAGTAGTGCCAGGAAACGTAATGTTAAAATCCTCAAACTGGAAGGCAAATCCCCCAGCTATGAAAATATCAAATCGGGAGCCTATTTGCTCTATCGACCGCTCTATCTGGTAACTAATCTCAGGGGAACAAACCGCGCTAAGGTGATGAAGTTTATCCAGTTCGCCAACAGCCCGTTAGGTCGGGAGGTCATCCGGCATAATGGAGTTGTGCCCTACATGGATGGGCTCCACCTGGCCGGCAAACTACACCAGCAGCAACGGGCCAGCCGGAAGATGCGACTTGATAAGCTGAGGCAGGATGAAAACTAGCCCGTTTAGCGGAGGGCCAGGCCTATATGCAGCTTGGGCGGCTTGCGCAGCAGTGTGGTATCGCCCCCCCGCAAGATCCTGCGTACGCAATCGATACTCTTTGCCAGCAGGTTTCGCTTGGCGAACGGGCTGCGTCCATATAAAGGGGTTTCTTGTGGAGTAAGCGTCAAGCTTTGTTCTTTGCCAGCATCTGGCGTAGCTTGACGGCCAGTTCAGTGGGTTCGAACTTTGGCACATAGGCATCAGCACCGACACCGCGTCCGAGTTCCTGGTTGGCGTCGGCAGAGAGTGACGAGTGCATGATGACCGGAATATCGTTCAATCGGGAGTCCTCCTTGATCTTTTTGGTAAGCACGTAACCATCCATCTCCGGCATCTCGACGTCGGTAAGAATCAACTGGATATAGTCGCTGCTTTTATGCCCTGTTGCCTCTGCCCGATTGGCAATCTCACGTATTCTTGCCCAAGCTTCCGATCCGTTGGCGGTGCTGATGTACTTGATCCCCATATGATCGAGCGTGCGGATGATCTGGTCCCGGGCGACCACCGAGTCATCGGCGAACAGGATGGTAATGCCTTCCTCTTCCATTCTTGGGATGCCTTCGAAGATCTCTTCACTCTGACCGAACCCGGAAGTCTGAGCGAGTACCATCTCCACATCCATGATCATCACCAGCCGGCCATCCTTCAGCTCGGTAACTGCGGTAACCAGTCCGCCATGCTGCTGTACCATCATCGGTGGCGGTACCCTGACATTCTCCCAGGCGAGTCGTTCGATGGTGTCAACCGAGTGGACCAGAAACCCCTGCACGTTTTTGTTGTATTCGGTGATGATCAGGATGCCGGGTTTCTCGTCAGTCTGTACGCCACAGAATTTTGGCAGGTTGATGACCGGAATCATGTTGCCACGCAGACTGACCATACCTTCTACCGAGGGGGGCATCTCAGGGGCGTGGGTGATCTGAGGTACCAGCATCACCTCGCGAACCTTGAAAACATTGACACCAAATGTCTCTTCGCGTCCGGTGTTTGCGTCGTGCCCGAGGCTGAACAGCAGCACTTCAAGCCGGTTGGTGCCCGCCAAGCGGGTTCTGTCGTCCACGGATTTGATGAATGTTGCCATCTGCGCTCACTCGGTAATGGATGGACCAGTCCTTTGGTGCCTGCAATACGGCATCCTCAAATGACTGTTGATCACCGTTTATAGCGGTCGTTTTTATTCAGGCTTTAGGATATTTTGACTGATGGAGCAGACTGCTCTCTCCTTGCTGGCGGCAGCTATGCTTCAATCTATGTGGTGGTTTGCCCTGACATTTTCTGATTGTAACCAAGGTAAGCAAAGATGAATCCCGAGAAGGTGTTGTTCGGTTTTTTTATCGTTCTTTCGTTGACGCTTAATTTTGGTTTTTTTGTTGGGGAAATTGACAATCCCGCTCACCACCATGTCTATGAGCTGTTTGCTGTGATCGTGGTCAATCTGATCGCCACCGTGCTCAAGTTTGGCGACCGCACGCAGATGGGAGCGGTGTTGCTTGCCACAAGTCTGGCGGCGCTGCTGCAGCTGTTTGCAGGGGCGCTGGTCTGGGGGATTGCGGCTCATGTGACTCATGTTGGTTTGACGCCGACGGTAATGGCGAGCATCGTCTCGCTTTCGGGAGGTGCGTTACTGGCAAATGTTGTGTCGGTGGTGCTGTTAGTGATCGAGACAGTAATGCTGCGGCGCTGAGCCCGGGTCTACGCTATGAACAGCATTTTTTTCCTGGTGATGCGGCGCATGCGTGCGCCCTTGCTGGCCCTCATCTTTACCTACTCGGTGGCGGTATTGGGGCTGGTGCTGATACCTGGCCAGGATGCCGAAGGCAACCTTTGGCATATGGATTTTTTTCATGCCTTCTACTTTGTCAGTTTCATGGCAAGTACTATCGGTTTTGGCGAGATCCCCTACGAATTCACCGATGCGCAACGGCTCTGGGTGACCTTCGCGATATTTTTTACCGTCATCGTCTGGCTCTACTCTATCGGTACCCTGCTCACTCTGTTTCAGGATGCCACTTTCCATCAGGCACTGATTGAACGGCGTTTTGCTCGTCGGATCCGGCAGATGCGGGAGTCGTTCTATCTGGTGTGCGGTTATGGTGAGACCGGCAGTGCGCTGATCAAGGCATTGACCGAACGAAACCAGCAGGCGGTGGCAATTGACATCAGGCAGGAACGGGTCAACCTGCTGGCGCTGGAGAATCTGCGTCAATATGTGCCCGCCTTGTGTGGCGATGCACGTCTGCCGCTACATCTGACAGAAGCGGGACTTGATCATCCGCTCTGTTCCGGGGTGGTGGCGATTACCAACTCCAATGAAGCCAATCTGAAGATCGCTATCACCGCCAAGTTGCTACACCCTGATATTACCGTCATCTGCCGGGCCGACTCTCACGACATTGAGGCCAACATGGCCAGTTTCGGTACTGATTCCATTATCGACCCGTTCGACACCTTTGCCGTCCACTTTGCCACCGCCCTACAGTCCCCCGCTCTCAACCTGTTACAGGAGTGGCTGACTTCGGTGGCTGATGCCCCACTTGGGGAGCCGATCTATCCGCCGCGGCATGGGCTTTGGGTGGTGTGCGGGTATGGTCGTTTCGGCAGGGCAGTCTTCGATCAGCTGCGCAAAGAGGGCATGGAAGTGGTGGTGATTGAGGCTACTCCCAAGAAGACCGGGGAGCCGCCAAAGCCCTTCGTGATAGGGCGCGGTACCGAGGAAGAGACCCTGAGAGCGGCGGAAATCGAACGCGCAGTCGGTATCGTTGCAGGTACCGATAACGATGCCAACAACCTGTCGATCATCATGACCGCGCGGGCGCTCAATTCTGATTTGTTTGTCATCCTGCGACAGAATCGCAAGGACAACGAAGCCCTGATCGAGGCGGTGAAGGCCGATATGGTGATGCATCCGAGTGCAATCATCGCCAATCGCATCCGGGTGTTGCTCGGTACCCCTCTGCTCTACGAGCTTGTGCAACTGATGCTCTACGAAGAGGATAGCTGGGCCTGCGAGCTGGTGAGCCGGATCTCGGCGCTGATCCAGCATCGGGTGCCGGATGTCTGGGAGTTGGCGATCAACCAGGAGCAAGCCTATGCGGTTGAACTGGCGTTGCGTGAACATCAGCGAGTCAATCTGGCAGAGATCATGCGCGATCCGGGCAAACGTGAACAGAGGCTGAGGTGTATTCCCCTATTGCTCATCAGGAATGATCAAAGGATCATGTTGCCTGCCGAATCACAACGGCTCGAGCAGGGGGACCGCCTGCTGTTTTGTGGCTCGGGAGGTGCCCACGACCGGATGGAGTGGACCTTGCAAAATGAACACGCCCTCAGCTATGTGCGTGTTGGTGAAGCGCCGCTCCAGGGGTGGCTGTGGCGCTGGATCCGCAACAGGAGAGAGGTATGAATCCGCTGCTCGAAAGGCTACTACAGGATCATCGCAACCTGACCCGACTGCTCGATCTGCTGGAGCACAAACTGGATGCTCTGTCGGACGGTCAGGATTCCAATTTCGATCTGGAGATCGAGCTTCTCGACTACATTGAGCACTACGCCGATTCAGTCCACCATCCAACAGAAGACGTGATCTTCAGGGTGGCCCGTGGGAAGGCGGGCAAGTTGCGCAGTGTATTGGACCGTTTGAGCGAGCAGCATGGTGAGCTGGTCGCCTTTACCCACCGTTTTCGGGAGACCCTGGAGGGGGTGATCCAGGGTGAGGTGGTGACCCGTGAAGAGTTGGTGATCCGCGGGCGGGAGTATGTGGCGCTACAGCACCAGCATATCGATCTGGAGGAGCGAGTGGCATTTCCCGGCCTGGAGGCGTGTATGAACGATGAGGATTGGCAGCGGGCTGCTGCCAGGGCGCTGATTCCGGATGATCCACTGTTTGGCTATCGGGACTACAATCGTTTTCGCAGCCTGATCGATTTCCTGTCGGCGAACGATGCCTCCGATTGATCTGCTTGGCAAACCGGCTCAGGCGGGCGGTTGTTAGTCGTGTTGAGTGACGCCGGGAATCTCCTCCGCCATCAACGGCAGTGAGTAGAGATAGCCCTGTACAATCCGGCAGCCAAACTCCTCTAGCAGGGCCTGTTGCTGCTTTGTCTCCACCCCTTCGGCAACCACCTTAAGATCAAGGATGTTGGCCAGGCTGATGATCGCCTGCACGATAGCCGCGCGGTTCTGCTCGGTCTCCATGCCATGGATGAACGAACGGTCGATCTTCAGCGTCTGCACCGGAAAATTACGTAGATGTTCTAGTGAGGAGTAACCGGTGCCAAAGTCGTCGATGGCGAGTTTGACCCCCATGTCAGCGAGCTGGCCGAGCAGTTCGATGGTGTGCTCCATATCCTCCATCAGGCCGCTCTCGGTGATCTCCAGCTCCAAGCTGCTGGCGGGAAGCTGGTATTCTTTAAGGATTGCAGAGACCGTTTCGGCCAGGTTGGGGGAGACGAACTGGCGTGGCGAGATGTTGACTGCCACCCGCTCTATCCTTACCCCCAGTTGCTGCCAGGCTTTCAATTGCCTGCAGGCCTGACGCAACACCCATTCGCCCACCGGGATGACTAGCCCCGTCTCCTCCAGCACATGCAGAAAAAGATCCGGTTTGAGTATCTCGTGTTCGCTGCGCCTCCAGCGCAGCAGTGCCTCAACTGATTTGAGCTTGCCGGTTTTGATGTTGACCTGGGGCTGATAACGCAGTTCGAAGGCCTGGTTCTCCAGGGCGCGTCGCAGACCGTGTTCAATGTTCATGAACTCGGTGGCGAGGGTGTTCATGTCGTCGGTATAGAACTCGAAACCGTTTGAGCGGCGCTCTTTTGAGCGGTACATGGCGGTGTCGGCATTGCGAATCAGGGTTTCCGCGTCCGACGCATCATCGGGATAGAGGCTGATGCCGATGCTGGTGCCGGAGAAGAGTTCCAAGCCGCCGATGTTGAAGGGCTGCTGAAACAGGGAAGTGATGCGTTCTGCTTGGGTGATGAGGTCATCGGTCTGCTCAATTCGGGGGATGATCAGGGTGAACTCGTCGCCGCCGAAGCGGGCGATGGTGTCCTCCTCCCGTTTGTGGCTCTGCAGCCGTGCCGCTACAGCCTCGAGCATCTGATCGCCAATCTCGTGACCGAGGGTATCGTTGATGTTTTTGAAGCGGTCCAGGTCGAGAAAAAACAGCGCCATGCGATTCTGCTCACGCCGCGCGCTACGGATTGCCTGTCTCAGACGGTCGATGAAGAGTGCCCGGTTGGGCAGGCCGGTGACCAGGTCGTAGTAGGCGAGATGATGGATCTGCTGCTGCGCCACCCGGTATTCGGTTAAGTCCTGCGCCACCAGCACCATGCCTTGGTGCCCGGTGTTGGGGTCGAGCATGGAGGCGGAGAGAAGGATAGGAACCTGTTTGCCATCGCTTGCCTGCAGAGTGCATTCGTGGGCGCTGACTTCGTGCGGTTCTTCCAGGTATTCCGCCCAGCTGCTGTGTTTGTCGAGACTATAGGGGATGATTTGCCCGATGGATTGGCTGATGGCCTGCTGGCTGGTGTAACCACTGAGTTGGCTAAAGGCCCGGTTGATGCGGGTGATTCTGCCCGAGAGGTCGGTGACCAGCAACAGATCCCGCATACTGTGGAGGATCTCATCCATATATTCTTTCGAAATGGTGGTGCTCTGCAGATGCTGCCCCATCTTCTCTAAGGTACGGGCTAGGCTGCCGATCTCGTCGTTACGATCGATGTGGCTGACGGCGCTATAGTCGCGGGACCCGATGCGCTGGGCGAGCTTTTCCAGCCGTCCAATTGGCCGGCTCAGCCGATAGGCTATCAGCAGTCCGGCGAGGATGCTGGCGGCACCTAACAGTAGCAGCAGCATCCAGATAGAGTTGAGGTTTCGATCGATATGGGTGCGGCTGATCAACTCGAGACGGCTCTTCGAATCACGCACCACCTTGAGCATCTGGCTCAGGGAGAGATCGATATAGATGCCGCCCAGCAGCTGGTTTTTCTCCAGGCTGATGGGGGCGGCGATACTCAGGCGGTCCGCCTCTAGGTGGGTCAGCGGCGCCTGCGACTGCAGGGCCTGGAAGGCGAGTGGTTCACTCATCAGCTGGCCGAATCGCGGCAGTGTCTCCTCGCCATCGTGGACGATCCGGCCTTTCTCGTCGAATACCAGCGTCCGGATCACATCGGGCTGGCTGTTTGCAGTCTGCAGGAGCTGACCTATGCCCTCCATATCGAGTTCGTAGAGGGGGTTGATCAGGCTCTGCGCGAGGATTCCGGTGAGGGTCAGCCCCTGGTGTTGCAGTTGTTTGATCTGTGCCCGTTTGAGGGTGGAGGCATTGGCCTCCTGATAGTCACCTATTGCGTCATCGAACTGGTAGAGCAGCACGCTCGAGACTGAGAGTACGACACCGATGACCAGTGCCAGAAGTGTCAGCGAATATTTTGATTGAAGCTGAAGCCCTTTCAATGGAGGTTTCCGCGTGCCACGGCTGAATGTTCTCTGACATGATCCAGTATGGCTTGGGTCTCTGCGCTGATTTCGTCGAATTTGGCGGTTTGCTGGTAGGCATTCAGGACAGCCTCGGCGGCGGCATCCCGGTGGGCATTTTTCAATACCTCAATCAGGCGTTGTTTGATCGATGTGTCCAGACCCGGTCGAACCAGTTCAAAGCCCCGTGGCAGGTCTGAGGAGCGATGAAAGATACGCAGATCTTTTTTGAAGACAGGGGGGGTGTGGTCAGGCGTGTTCCAGTCGAGGTTGTTGTAGGCGCCCACATCTGCCAGGCCTTTGTGCACCCAGGTGGCGATGTTGATCTCACCTTTGGCGAAGGCGTAGCCAACCTTGTCAGGCGCCGGATGTTGGCGCGGGTTGCTGAGCAGTTCAAGTTCCAGGCCGGCCTCTTGCAGTATGCCTGCGGGAATGTAGAAGGCAGTGGTGGAACCCGGATCTTCCAGCGCCAGACGCTTGCCTTTCAGGTCTTCCAGGCTGTGGATATCGCTCTCTTTGCGGGTGATGAAGACGGTATGGTAGCCGGGCACGCCTTTCTTCCATTTGCGCAGGATGATCTCGGCCCCGGCCTGCTGCTCGAAGAGGATTGAGGAGAAGAGGGTCTCGGTGACCCAGTCGACCTTGCCCTGCTGCAGATAGCGAATCATCTGCGCGTTGTTTTTTGCCATTAATACTCGGGTCAGGGTGATGCCCAGATCGCGCATCTTTTTGCCGACATAATCGACCATCGGCTTGAGGCGGGTGAAGTGTTTACGCGGGCTGTCGCTAACTTTGCCGATCACCAGGGTCTGTGCCCTCAGGTTCTCTGCCTCTGCGTGCACAGGGGGGGCGGTGGCGCACAACATCAGAGCCGCCAGAGTGATCGCTCTGGCGGCTCTGATGGGTTTGCCTGATGCACTAAAAGTCATACTGGCCCCGTAGCTGGAATATTTTGGGATTGTTGTTGAGTCCACTTGCATCCGGATCTGTGTCGACAAGTATATAGTTTGCCATGAAGCGGGTGTGGGGATTGATATACCAGTTGAGTCCAAAAGTGGTGTTGGACTGCCGGCCGCCCTGGATGTCTTGATCATCTAGGTCAAGGTAGCTGTGGCGCAGTGCCAGCTCCCAGGCGCCACGGCCTTCCCCCCAACTGAAGTTGCTGCGTGGTGTGATGCGCTCGAAACGGGCCTGCTTGATGTCGTAGTTGCGGGATTCGCCGGTGATGAACCAGCTGCCGGCGATGTAGTAGCCGTGGAAGTTGAGCGGCTCAGCATGGTCTTCGATATTGATACGGGTACGCAGGTATTCGCCCTGCAGCGAGAAGGGACCATAGACGGCGGCGGCCTCTAGGGCGAGGCTGCGGCTGTGGTCGATATGCTTGATCTTGCCGGTATCGAGCAGATAGTTCGTTTTATCGACGATGTGAGACTCCGGGTGAGTGCGGATGCGCCAGTTCGCCTCTGTATCTGAGTCGCCGCCAAAGTTGCGGTAGTCAGCGCTGGCACCGAGATGGATCACCCGGCCCTTCTCTGGCAAGGGCGCCCAGACACCGCGCAGGCTGCCGCCCCAGCCCTCGTCATCCAGCTTGTCATCAGCATCGTTGGGGCCCTCGCCGAAGATACCGCCGGCCAGATACCAGTGAGTATCGTGGCTCTCCATTCCGACGCCAATATTCTTGCCTGGTGCAAGTTCGTTGATCAGGGAACGCTCCATGAAGGTCTGGTAGGCAGAGGGGGTGGCCTCTTCGAGGCTGAAGGGCTGTTTGAACAGGCCGGCTCGGATCAGCGAATGGCCGAGGCTGCGGTAGCCGAGCCAGGCGTCTTTTAGACCAATATCCTCGCCGGCAAAGTCGGCCTCCAGCTCATACTCCCAGGCACCATAGAGGCTGCCTTCCAGCCCGATACGGGCGTAGCGGATCTCCGCGCCATCGCCCAGGTCGCTCTGATCTGAGCTGTAGAAGGCGGCATCGGCGGCGATCTGGGCGGTCAGTTCCAGGCTCGATTCGCCGTCATAGGCCTCGGCCTTGATCGATCCGCCGCGGGTGGAGAGCCGGACTTCCCTGGTCTCGCTCGGCGCTGGCTCTGCCGTCATCGGGGGTGAGGCGGGGGCGGGGCTGCTACTCGGTGTTGCTGGTGGCTCTTCCGCCTCCATGGCGGCCTTGAGTTGCTGAAACTGGGCCTCAGTGAGGCTGCCGTTCTGTTTCAGCATCTCCATCAGCATCAACATCTGTTTAGGGCCGGATAGTGCCGGGTTGGAGAAGGCGAGCCCGAACGCAAGCAGTAACAGGGGGAGGTGTCGTTTCAATTTTTTCATGCGCAGCAAATCTGCAGGAGGAGGTGACAATTTTACAAGGATCAACTGGCGATGAAAGGGAATGGAATTCCTTTTGGTTGCTGAGAATCGCCAATCAGGCATAGGTGATGCCCTGGAGGGAGAGGACGTCCATCTTCTATTGTCTCAGCGTTGGCTCAGGACCAACCGGGTGGCGGAGAGGTGGTCGTGCCAGGCGAGTTTGTTGGAGTCGACAAGAATCCAGAGAAAACCGAGCCCAAACGTGACTAGCGAGAAGAGGGCAGCCAGGTGGCGTCGCAGTGCATCCCGCCAGGTTGGAGGCAGGCCGTCGGAACGCACCAGACGCAGTCGCCAGGCGCGCATGCCCAGGGTTTGCCCGCCATGGACCCAAAATCCAGTGAAGAAGATGAGGGGGATGATCTCCCATAAAAACAGCTGGAAAAACAGTAGTGCATTGCCCTCAGGCATGCCCAGTGGGAGGGTGATCAGGGTGATCGATAGCATGATCAGGGCAAGCAACAGGAGACTGTCGTAAAACATCGCACCGAGACGCCTGAGAAAGCCGGGAAGGATGGCATTCTCGATATCGATGGGGGCTGGGTCAGTCATAGGCATTTCCGGAGAGGATTTGCGGTTAGTTTATCCGATCACCAAATGAAAGGCCCTAAGGAAATGGTGGAAAGCTGGTAAAAACTCTATTTTCGACCATACTCCACTGAAGGATTAGGGGGGGTGGTTCCTAGGGAGTTCCCTGTAGATTAAAGGCAATCGTCCGAATTTTTTGCCAGTGCCAGCTGCTTGATAATTCTTCACCAGAAATCTGGCCAGCTGACCCATTGCCACCAGGAGGACGTGAAGTGGAGCATCGTTGCAATCAACGTAAACCCATGTCGATTAACGTGGTATTAAACTATCGGAACCTTGGCCTTGTGACTGGAAGGACAAGGAATTTGAGTTTGGGTGGCATGTTCATCGATATTGGTGTTATCAAATTATCCAGAAACGCTGTGGTTGAACTCTCATTTCCAGTGGCTTGTGGTTCTGGTACACAACAATGCAAAGCCAAGGCTCTTGTGGTGCATCATGGGAGCGATGGCGTCGGTCTGATGTTCTGCGAGATGGATTCGAAGGTCAGGCAGATGTTGCGCATGGTTCTGTTTGGTTATGCGACCGTTTCCCAACGCGCCTACCAGACGTCATATAGCACACAGCAGGCTGACAGTGTGACTCGGGCTATCCCCTGAGCAATCAGCACAAAAGTTTTTGAAGCGCTAAGAGTTTTTCCCCAGGGAATCGGCCTGGAATCTCCGGATGAGGCACTCGGCAGTGCCTCTTTTTTTGCCTTCGAAAACTACTTCTTCCGTCTTGATACTACCTCTTTGTGTGATGTTTCATCTTCGTCCGTTTCAATCCAGTAAATGATTGTACGCTCGCTGGCCAGGATACGCGGTTTCTGGGACTATAAGCGGGGAAAATAAGAATATTGTGAGGGTTCTTTTCCTACTTTGATTGACGGGAATGTTAGCTGGACCAATCGAAACCGATGCCCGATAGAACTCCCCGGTGGTACCGTCCCTGGATTGAACGAGTTCCCCTTCCCTGGATGTCAGTTCTGGTGGGACTGCTGTGCGGTTTGATCGTCTGGTTGGTGCTGGATCCACTGCAGAGCCGGGCGCTGGGTGAAATCTTCCAAAAAGAACTGCAGCAGCAGTTAGAGCAACGCGCCAGAGACAGCCGTCATCGCTTTCAGCAATATCTTGGGCAGTGGCGTCTGACGGCGACGGGATTGGCGCAGAATTGGCGTCTTGTCGAGTATGTAAAAAGCCCTGCTTGGGCACAGGACAGGGAGAAGCCGAAAACCTATCTCAACCGGCTGCCCGACTGGATGGCGCCTGCTCCTGTCTCCTTGGGCGCCGTCACGCCAAGTCAGATTGTACTTCTTGACCAGGATCTTGAACCGCGGGAGATTTTTCACCGGCAGGATCTGCCATTTCCGCTGGAGCGTGCGGCAAGCCGTTATCCGGGTGGTGATGGGGCACTGCTCACCACCTTGTGGAAGGCCCCCTTTCTGCTGGTTTGGGCGGGGGTGGCGCAACCAGTCGAGAGTAAGGCCGCGATCCTGATGTTGATCATCCCCCTCGATACGATCTTTCTGCTCGACTCCCAGCAGGCGGTGGCCGACGATGAGACCGTGGTGGCACTGCTCGAGGGGGACCAGCAGCGGATTCTCGCCTCTAGTGATCAGACAAAAGTGACAGCCAACATGCTTTTGGAGCAGTTGCGCAGCCGCTATCTGATCACCTCGCAGTCGATCACTGATTTCGCCGACTGGGACCAGAACGTGCAGTTCTCCACCTTCGTTTCAAGGAAGCGGGTGGAGGCGACGGCGGAGCGCATCCTCTCTACCGAGCGTCGGGAACGTTTCCTGGGCGCGCTTGCCTTTGTCGGCGTGTTCTCACTGCTCTTTTTTCTTGTCTCAATGCGCCTGCACCGGTTGTTGAATCGAATCGCGAGTTTCGGGCGACGTGCGTTGGGCATCAATCAACCGGTCAGCGAGAAGGGTAATCAGCTGCTGTTGCTGGAGGCCTGGATCCCCGACTTTTTTGCCCTGGTGAGCGAGGCGGTGGAGCAGGCACGGTTGCGCCATGAACTGCAGATTAGGGAGTCTGAGGCGCTCAAGAGCGCTCTGCTCGACTCCTCCCTCGATTCCATCGTGACGGTGGATTGCAGCGGCATGGTGGTGGAGACCAATGGCACTGCAGAGCGCACCTTCGGCTACACTCGTGAACAGATGCTGGGGGAGTCGCTTGGGGTAAAGCTGTTCCACCCGGATGATCGTCAGCAGTTTGGCAAGCTGTTGCAACGCTACAACCAGTCAGCTGAACTGGTGGCGGCGAGCGCCCCATTGCAGTTGCGGGCCTTCGATGCCCAGGGTGATGAGATGCCGGTGGAGACGGTAGTGATGCCGATCCTGCTTGAGCACACTACCTTATTCACCGTCTATATTCGCGATATCAGCGCCCGCCGTCGGGCCGAGCGGGAGATCGAAAGCCTTGCCACGTTCGCCAGTGACAACCCCAGCCCGGTGTTGCGGGTGAATCGCCGTGGGGTGATCACTTACGCCAATGCCGCCAGTGCACCCTTGCTCGCCTATTGGAGTCTCGAACCACAACAGACCCTGCCGCTCTACTGGCGCAATCTGGTGCTGGAGACCCTTGAAGAGGGGGGGGTGCGGGAGATAGAGCTGAGTGGCGACGAGCAGATCTTCTCGCTGCTGCTGGCACCGTTTAGCGAGCAGGAGTATGTGCATATCTATGGGCGTGACATTACTCAGGTGCGTAATGCGGAACAACAGAGCCGCCAGCATCAGTCGGAACTGGTGCATGTTTGTCGAGTCAGTACCATGGGTGAGATGGCGACTGGCCTGGCTCATGAACTGAATCAGCCTCTCGCCGCCATCGTCAACTTCGCCAGTGGCTGTGTGCGGCGTCTGCAGGCTGGGATAGGTGGCGAGGCGGAGCTGGTGGATGCAATGGCGCAGATTACGGTTCAGGCCGAGCGTGCCGGAGAGATCATCAAACGTCTGCGCAGCCTGGTCGGTAAGAACGCCAGCGAGCAAACTCTGGTCAATCTGAATGACCTGGTGATCGAAGTGGCCTCGTTCATCGAGTACGATGCAGCAAAAAAAGGGGTGGATGTGCGACTAGCGCTAGAGCAGGGTGGCCTGCCGGTACGGGTTGATCTGGTGCAGATAGAACAGGTGCTGCTCAATCTGATGCGCAACGCCATGGATGCGATGCAGCAGACAGAGGCCGATCAGCGCATTCTGGTGCTCTCCACGAGCAGGTTGAATGTGCGGGAGGTCGCTGTGATGATCAGCGACACAGGGCCCGGCATTCCTCCGGAGGTTATGGAGAAGCTCTTCGACCCCTTCTTCTCCACTAAACAGAGCGGTATGGGCATGGGGCTGGCGATCAGCTACAGGATTATCGAGGATCATAATGGCAGCATTCGTGTCACCTCTGAAAAGGGTAAGGGAACCCTCTTTTCCGTGCAGCTGCCGAGCAATCCAGATTTAAAGCTTCCGGGGTTATAAGTATGAGTTCTGAACCGACAGTATTTGTGGTGGACGATGATCAGGCGATGCGTAACTCATTGAAATGGTTAATCGAGTCGGTGGCGATGAAGGTGGAGACCTTCGCCTCGGCCAATGCCTTCATCGAGAGCTACTATCCTGGACGTTCAGGCTGCCTGCTGCTGGATGTGCGCATGCCGGGGATGAGTGGCCTGGAGCTGCAGGAGTATCTGCAACGCAACAGCATTCCGATCCCGGTAATCATCATCACCGGCCATGGCGATGTACCGATGGCAGTGCGGGCGATGAAGGCCGGTGCCATTGACTTCATCGAAAAGCCCTTTAACGACGAACTGTTGCTGGAAAGCATCCGCCACGCCATCATCTTTGATGAAAAACAGCGTGATATACAGGCGCAGCGATCCGAGGTGGCGGCCCGTCTGGCGCGTCTCACCCCTCGCGAGCACGAAGTGATGGAGATGGTGACAATCGGCAAGGCGAACAAAGAGATCGCCAACGCTCTGGGTGTCAGCGCCAAGACGGTGGAGGCGCATCGCGCCCGGGTGATGGAGAAGATGGCTGCTCGCTCCCTCGCTGAGCTGGTGCGCATGGCGATGATCGCCAGTTTTTCTGCTGCCAACCCGGCGTAGTGAGGCTGAATTTGCAGCAGGCAGAGGCGAAGGCAAAGTTTCACAGCGAACCCCGGCAACAGCTCGCCTGGGGCTTCTACGATTGGGCCAACTCCGCCTTTGCCACTACTGTGATGGCAGGTTTTTTTCCGATCTTTTTCAAGCAGTACTGGGCCTCCGGCCTGAGCGCCACCGACAGCACCTTTCAGCTCGGCATGGCCAACTCCATTGCCAGTCTGCTGGTGGTTTGTATGGCGCCACTGCTTGGCGCCATCGGCGACCAGGCAGGAGCGAAAAAACGTTTCCTGCTCTTCTTTGCCGCCATGGGTATCATCATGACTGGTGCGCTACAGTTGGTGGCGGCGGGTAACTGGGGCATGGCGCTGCTGCTCTATGGGCTCGGCATCCTTGGTTTTTCTGGTGGCAACATCTTCTACGATTCGCTGCTGGTGGCGGTCTCCGATAACCGCGACTACGATCGGGTCTCGGCGCTGGGTTTTGCGTTGGGCTACCTGGGCGGCGGCTTGCTGTTTGCCTTTGATGTGGTGATGACACTCCACCCGGAGTGGTTTGGTCTGGCCGATGCGGCCGAGGCGGTGAAGCTCTCCTTTGTCAGCGTGGCGGTCTGGTGGGCGCTGTTCTCGGTGCCGCTGTTCCTGTTTGTGCCTGAACCGCAGATCTTGCCGGCCAGCACCAATTCACTGCTGGCTGGCTTCCGCCAGCTGGCAGAGACCGTGCGCAAGCTCCGTCAGCTGCGTATCACCTTTCTCTTCCTGCTCGCCTACTGGTTCTATATTGATGGCGTCGACACCATCGTGCGCATGGCGGTGGATTACGGTCTCTCGGTCGGTTTCGATGCCAACAATCTGATGGTCGCGCTGCTGCTGACCCAGTTTGTCGGCTTTCCAGCGGCGATCCTGTTTGGCCGGATCGGCCAGCGCCATGGTCCTCGCCAGGGTATTCTGATGGCGATTTTTTGCTATCTGTTGATCCTACTTTGGGCCTATCGCATGGATGAGGTGTGGGAGTTCTACGCTCTGGCAGTGGCGATCGGTTTGGTGCAGGGTGGTATCCAGGCGCTCTCACGCTCGCTGTTCGCCCGCCTGATCCCGCCCGACCAGTCCGGTGAGTTCTTCGGCTTCTTCAACATGCTGGGCAAATTTGCCGCGGTACTAGGGCCACTGCTGATGGGTTGGGTCGGCGTGCTCACGGGTGATCCCCGTCTCGCCATCCTCTCGGTCTCTCTGCTCTTCATCATCGGCGCGCTGCTGCTCAGCAGGGTGGATGTCAAAGCCGGAGAGACCGCCGCCCGCAATCTATAACCGGAACCAGAGCCAAAAGGAGTGATCTGCCTGCTATGGTCTTACTCTTCGATTGAAAACTCGATTCGTTCACGCAACTTCTCGAGGGCTTTATGCGCGCAGGCGGCATCTTTTTCGCCACCAGGGGCGCCACTGACACCGATTGCCCCCAGGTTGTATCCACTGGCGGTGATTTTGACGCCGCCCTCCATCACGATCAGCCCCTCGATGTGATTCAGCTCCTGTTGGATGTCACGGCGGGACTCTCTGAAGAGGCCGCTATCAACCCATGCCATAACGCTCAGGTTGGCCTTTCGTTCAGCAATTTCCAAGGTGAATCGTGAAGCAAGGTCATCGCGCAGTGCAGCGCGGATCAGACCAAATCGATCCACAACTACGGCGCTGACATGATAGCCATCAACCCGGCAGGCCATGATCGCTTGATTCGCCAAATCACGGGCCAACTCCATGCCGATGCTTCGATTGGAGACGATATCAGCAGCCTGTCCGGATTGACTGAGTAGCAGCATCATAAAGAACGCATGGAGTTTCATGGCGCTATCCTCCATTGGAAATCTGATGGATCGACATGACCACCCGTGGGTCGCCAGGTAGATCACCTGTGGCCCGCTAATCCTAACATTTCCAAGATAGCGATACGCTTGGTTTGCCACTGAATCCAAGGGGCAATCGGGCCGACTTCGGCGGTAAAATCGGCGTAAAATAAGCTCTTTTCACAGTCACCCTTTGCAACCATGCCGCAGGATCTCTCAACCGACCGCCTCTATGCCGAGCCTCAGCAGGGCAGCGGCGACTTTGTCTTCGACCGCCAGGTAGCGCAAGTCTTTCCCGATATGATCAAGCGCTCGGTGCCGGGCTACGGGACCATTATCAATATGATCGGCACCCTGGCGGTGAGCTGCGTCAGTGAGGGCAGTCGCTGTTACGATCTGGGCTGTTCGCTGGCGGCGGCGGCGTTGGCGATGCGTTCTGGGGCAGCTGGACGTGATTGCCAGGTCGTTGCGGTGGACAACTCCGTTGCGATGCTGGAGCGGGCGCAAGAGCTGCTTTCGGCTAGCGAAGAGGGGCGAGATATCGAGCTGGTCTGCGCCGATCTGCGTGATATCGAGGTGCGTGACGCATCGATGGTGGTGCTTAACTTCACCCTGCAGTTTCTCCCTCTGGATGTTCGCGAGGGGCTGCTGCGTTCGATCTGGCAGGGGATGCGGCCGGGTGGTGTGCTGGTGCTGTCAGAGAAGATCGCCCTGGAGGATCCACAGAGCCAGGCGCTGTTTGTCGAGATGCACCACGGCTTCAAGCGCGCTCAGGGCTACTCCGAGCTGGAGATCAGCCAGAAACGCAGTGCGCTGGAGAATGTGTTGATCCCCGAGACGCTGGCGACCCATCGGATGCGTCTGCAGCAGGTCGGTTTCGAGCGGGTCGAGGTCTGGTTCCAGTGCTTCAACTTCATCTCCCTGCTGGCGGTCAAATGAGGCACGATTGGGCCTGGATCGAACCGCTGCTGGAGACCCCGCTGGGGCGCTGGCTGGTACAACTGCCCGAGCAGGTGGAGGTGGTTTGGCGGGAGCGCTCCCACGGCGATATGGGCCGCTGGCAGCAGGCCATCGCAGAATTGCCCGAGCTGAAGCTATCGGGCTGCGAGCTGGATCGAGCCGCGGTGACGGCGGGCCGACCAGAGGATTGCGACACGGCCAGTCGGGCGCAGATCGAGCAGTTGTTGCAGCAGCTCCACCCCTGGCGCAAGGGGCCATTCGAGATCTGCGGTCTGCCGATCGACACCGAGTGGCGCTCCGACTGGAAGTGGGATCGGCTCAAGGATCAGATCGAACCGCTGGCCGGGCGACTGGTGCTCGACGTGGGCTGCGGCAACGGCTACCACTGCTGGCGCATGGCTGGGGCGGGCGCACGTCAGGTGATCGGCATCGACCCGACCCAGCTGTTCGTGATGCAGTTCGAGGCGATGCGCCACTTCCTCGGCCACAGCTATCCGGTCGAGGTTCTGCCCCTGGGAATTGAGGATCTGCCGGCCAATCTGCAGGGGTTCGATACGGTCTTTTCGATGGGGGTGCTCTATCATCGGCGCTCACCGTTTGAGCATCTCTCCGAGTTGAAGGGGGCCCTGCGAAAGGATGGCCAGTTGGTGCTGGAGACCCTGGTGATCGAGGGCGGGGCAGGAGAGGTGCTGGTGCCGGAGGGACGCTACGCAAAGATGTGCAACGTCTGGTTCATCCCTTCGCCTGCGACCCTGGAGAGCTGGTTGCGGCGCGTCGGCTTCAGGCAGATCCGCACCCTGGATGTGAGCCCGACCACCACCGAGGAACAGCGCGCTACCGGTTGGATGCGCTTTGAGTCGTTGGCGGATTATCTCGACCCGGCAGATTCAACACGGACCGTCGAGGGGCTGCCAGCGCCGAGACGTGCGGTAATTCTCGCTCTCGCCTAGTCGGATAGTGTCATAATCGCCCATTCTGTGTGCTGTGAGTCACATGCATTCATGCCGACAAAAAAAGGAAGATAATGACTACTCGACTGCTGATCACCCTCGATTACGAACTCTTCTTTGGTCAGAGAGTGGGCAGTGTTGAGCACTGCATGATCCAGCCCATCAATGAGCTGATCCAGATACTGGATCAGCACGGCGCCCGTCTCACTCTGTTCGTCGATGCGGGCTATCTCGATCGCCTGCAGCGGTTCTCTGGTGAGTTCCCGGAGCTGCAGCGTGACTACCAGCAGGTCACTGAGCAACTGCGCAGTCTGGTCGAGGCGGGTCACGAGGTGCAGTTGCACATCCATCCTCACTGGGAGGATACCGAGTATCGGGATGGCAATTGGCAGATCGATACCAGTCGCTATCGGCTGCACGACTTCGACCGGGAACAGATCCACGAGTTGGTGGGGCGCTACAAACAACGGCTGGTAGAGATCGTTGGTGATCGCATCTTCGCCTATCGGGCCGGCGGCTGGTGCATCCAGCCGTTTGTGCCGCTGGCCGAGGCGCTGCACCAGCATGGAGTCTGGCTCGACAGCACGGTCTACGATGCGGGCTATTCGCCGGATGAGATCCGCGGTTTCGATTTCCGTCAGGCACCGCAGAAGGAGCAGTGGCGCTTTGATGAAGATCCGGTGGTGGAGGATCCACAGGGCTGGTTCGTCGAGATCCCGATCACCGCCTGCCGGGTGCTGCCGAGCTTCTATTGGAAGATGGTCTGTATCAAGAAGTTCGCCAAAGGTGGTGAATTCAAGAGCTTTGGCGATGGTCAGTCGATGGTCTACAATGCAGCCCATTACTGGAAGCTGCTGAGTCGCAGCAGCAATACCGTAACCTCCATCGACGGCGCCAAGGCGGGCCTGCTGGAGCGGGCCTACCGCCGCCTGAAGGCATCGGGCGCTGCCGACATCTTCAATGTGATGGGACACCCCAAGGCGCTGACCCCCTACTCATTGAAAAAGCTCGATGCCTTTCTCGCGGCCCATCCTGAGCTTGAGGGTTCGACCTTTCAGGATTTCATCCATCTCAAACCCTGAGCGGCCCTGCTCCACATCCCTTCCGATGGGAGAGGCTTGGGGCGGTAGTGGGGAAGTTAGAATGGCATGAATTTGCCCATGCTGCCCATGACGGGTGAGATAGTATGGGACATGGCGCCGACATCACGGGTCATGACACCGACGCTGCGGTTGAGGTGGGTCATATTGCCGTTCATGCCCTTGACCTCTTTTTTGATGTCGCCCATCTCACTATTCATGTTGCCCATCTTCTCATCGACGCTACCGATGTTGCCGTTCATGTCGGCCATGTGGTTGTTCATCGTCACCACATTACTCGACATCACACGGGTATCGCCGCTGATGCTGGAGATATAGCCGCGCATGTGGTGCATGTCGTCTGACATGCTGGTCATGGAAGTCTCCATCACGTGCACCACGTAGAAGAGATAGACCATGCAGGCTGTTGCGATGATAGTGCCGGGCACCGAAAGAAACTTGATGCGGCGGATCTTGTACTCCTGCTCCTGCTCGATCGCCTTGAGCTTTTCCTCCAGCAGGCGCTCCCGCTCCTTGGATTCCGCATGCACCTCATTGAAGGCGTCGGTGAGACGGGCAGTGAACTCATGGATGATCTTCTCCTGCGCCTTGCCGCTGTCGCGGTTCTCCTTGTGCATGCGGTCGAAGATGGAGTGGAGCAGACCGGGCAGCAGTCGGCTCTCGCTCTCTCTGCTGTCGGAAACGCCTTCTGCCTCGGCAGTCGTCGATTCCTTTGTTTTCTTTGTCATTTCGTTCCCCGATCCCGATGAAAAAGTGTAAAAAAATCCGACATTAAAGTATATACCATTAAGAGTATCGAAAAATACTTAAATGATTGTGGAATCGGATTCACAGAAGCAGGGGGTGCTGCAGCGTAAGGGCAAAATTCTGGACGGAGATCCGGTTTTTACTCGGCCAATCTGGTCTTTTTATACCAACTCCCAGGCAACCCTGTAGTGGGATCGAGCGGGAGCAGTCATTAAATCAAGGAGATATTTTTATGCGTATTCATGCTTTTTCGCGTCATATTTCAGCCTTTGGTCTGCTGACAGCTTGCCTTAGTGGCAGTGTCTATGCCGACTACACTTACAATTGTCAGAATCAGGGGCTGGAGCGGCGTGTGGAAGTGCACTACTTGGAGGAGAAGGGGTATCCGCCCTGTGAGGTACGCTACTACAAAGACAGCGAGGTGCCGGGCGAGATGCAGGTGCTCTGGAGTGCCCAGGCCGAAGGCGGCTATTGTGAGGTGAAGGCCGAGGCCTTCAGTCAGAAGCTCGAAGGCTGGGGTTGGAGCTGTAGCGATAGCGGCGATATCTAAGCGCTGATGGCACTGAACGGCCGGGGGACTCCCCCGGCCGTTTTCTTTTTAGAGCGGATAGAGTTCCTTGATAGCGCCCTCATTCTTTGCCTCTACCTGGGCGTAGAGGTTGTTCAGCGCCGCTTGCAGCGCCTCCTCGATCACCGGGTGGTAGAAGGGCATGCGGATCAGATCCCCCACAGTGAGCCCTTGGGTGATGGCCCAGTTGAGCAGGTGCGCCAGGTTTTCGCCACGTACCGAGATCATCTCGCTACCCAGCATCTTCCCGCTTGCCTTGTCGGCATAGACCCGGATCACTCCCCGATTCTGCCCCATGATCATGGCGCGGCCCACCGGCGCCAGCTTGACCTCGCCGATGGCGGTAGTCGCCAGATCCAGCTCGTCGTAACGGGCGCCTGCCAGACAGATGTTGGGGTCACAGAAGTTGATCGCCAGCGGCAGCTTGCGCTTGAAGCCCTGCACCGAATCGCTGGCGGCGTTGAAGCCGGCAATCTTGCCCTCGTCCCCCGCCTCGTGGAGGATTGGTCGCTCGCCGTTGAGGTCGCCAGCGATGAAGATGTGGGAGTCGCCGCACTGCATGGTGTTGCGGTTGAACAGCGGGATGCCGTGCTCGTCCAGTTCCAGGCCGCTGTTCTCCAGCGCCAGACCCTGCAGGTTGGGGGTACGGCCGATGGCGCAGAGCACCTTATCGACGACGACTGCATTGTCGCCGGCGCTGACCCGCAGCTTGTCCCCCTTCTCGCTGATCTCCACAGGTTGGCCCAGGTGGATGTCGAAGCTGCGCTGCATGATCTCCAGGGCCGTTTTCACCACTTCGGGGTCGGTGGCGCCGCCGATGCTCTCAGCCGCGTCGAAGCCGGTCACTTTCACATCCAGACGCGCCAGCGACTGGCCCAGCTCCAGGCCGATCACGCCGAGTCCGACCACCGCTAGTGATTCCGGTAGGTCCTCCTGCTCGAAGAAGCTGTCAGTGGTGATCACCTTATCGCCGAAGGCCTGCCAGGCCTCGGGCACCACCGGGCGCGAACCGGTGGCGATGACGATCTTGTCGGCTACCACCCGGTCGCCATTGTCCAGTTCCAGGGTGTGGGGATCGACGAATCGGGCATAGGCCTCGATGAACCGTTCGCCCATGTTGTCGGTGCTGTTGGAGAGCACCCGGTCGACAAAGGTGTCGCGCATGTCTTGCACATGCTCCATCGCCTCCGGCAGGTCGATCTTCAACTCCTCGTAGCCGTCCACTCCGTAGCGCCCCAGATGGGTGCGGCGATGGTAGTCCTCTGCCACCTGGATCAGCGCCTTGGACGGCATGCAGCCGACCCGAGCGCAGGTGGTGCCCGGTTCGCCACCGTTGATCAGGACGAAACTTTTGCCGGCGGGGCCGACCTTGCTGGTTGCGTTGAGACCGGCGGTACCGGACCCGATGATGGCGACATCGACTCTCTTCTCTGCCACTGGGAGACTCCTGAAAGCTGTGAAAGCGGGAGAGTTTAATGGTTGTAGAGGGGGATTACAGCCTGTCTGCGGGTGCGGTTTCCCGGCAGGGGCCGGAAACGATAACCGTTAATCAGCTCTGGCTCAATCTTTTCGGATGGAGCAGTGGTGGCTGCAGGGCTATTTGCCCAGACCGGCATGACGAGCTGCGGAGGCGGTGGCAGCAGGGGTGGTGGGGGCATGTGCAGCCGCTCAAATCTGGATGCCCGGTTGTTGCCTGCGGCCTTGAAGGCGAGACAGAAAAAGGCGTGAGCTTGCAAGGGTAGGCTCAGAAGGGCGAGCAGAAGCAGGGTTCTCATGCAGATTATTCTGGTCCGCAATCTGGGATTTCTCAAGAACAGACCTCTTCCGCTGGCACACAAGTGGTTAGTTGCGGTAGTGTCTGCGTTCTCCCTGCGGAGACGGAAGAATCTAAAAAACCTATGGAGACCCCCATGAAACTCGTTGCATCGTTGCTGTTCCTGCCGGTTGTGGCCCTGGCTGCGCCGTCGGACCACCAGGCCCAGATGGATCAGATCTTCAAGATGGCAAAGTCGCGTATGTTGCCAATGCTGGAGCAGTCGGTGCCCGCCATGGAGCGTACCCGCAACTGTCTGCAGGCGGCAGAGAGCAAGGACGATTTCATTGAGTGCACCACCATCATGCGTGACCTGCAGCAGAAGATGATGCAGAACCTCGCGCCGCAGGGTGCCCCGCATCAAAAGCGACCGCCGAAAGAGGAGTTTGATGCCTCCAAGATCGAATGGAATGCTGAGACCAAGGCACAGATGCTGACGGACATCACCCAGTCGGTCGAACAGGGCAAGGCCACCAAAGGCTGCCTTGAGAGCAGCAATAGCGCCTCCGAGATGGAGAGCTGCATGGAAAAGACGGGCCTCTCCCGTGATCAGAACTAACGCATCGCGTTGACCCCCACTCATACTGATGGTCGTCGACCTCTTCAACGCCCCTCAACGCCTCCTTTAGCGGGGGCTGCGCGTAGCGGCGCAGGTATTTGATCACCCCTGCGTCGCTGCCGCCAAAATCCGCCTCAAACCAATCATAGATGCTGGAGACGACCAGCTTGCCATCGACCACCTCGACGCCCCGCGGGTGGTTGATAAAGGCCTGCGCGGCCGCATCGAGCAGGCGTTCACTGTTCTCCCTGGTAAACGCTACTGGCTGTAGGTTGGGGCAGCCCAGCGAGGCGCAGTTGAGCGCATAGTGGAGCCGTGGATCGCGCCAGATCGGGCGCAGGATGCGGTGCTCAATGTCGTCCAGTGAGACCTCTTGCCCCTCAATCTTGAGCAACTTCTTACCCCAAGGGCCGTTGCTAAAAAGACCGGGAGAGATGTCGATATCGAGAATGCTCTCCACCGGATAGTGCTCCAGCACCACCGCCACCGTGGTGGCGTTGTAGAGATTGATCCAGTAGGCGCGCTGTGCAGCCCGGCTCAGTTTGGACACCGTGGCCTGCTGCAAGCCCTGCAGATAGCCCTTGAGCTGCGCCCGGTCTGCTGCTGTCATCGCCCGGTAATCGAAGCGGTTGATCTCCCCCTTATTGACCTGCAGATAACGCCCCAGCAGCTCATCCCAGGGCTGGTGGTCCAGCGCCTGCTGATTCGACTCATCATGCGCCTGCCAGACTGGCCAAAGCTTCGCGCTGGGCGCGGCAAAGACACTGCCCGTCAGCAACAGAAGGGCAAAAATCAGACTCCGCAGGATCATGCGGTCACTCCTCAGTCAGCGGGATGGCTCCAGGATACTACGCCAACGGCAAGCCCCTGGATTCATGTGTGGGAGTGCCGATGGCGGCGCGAATAACGAACTTGAGTCGGACATCCTCGCCTAAAGCTGGGCCTACAAGGTGGTGTATCCCGGTGTCGAGTCAATCGTTCGCGCTGCTAGCGGCGCTCCTGTATCTTGGGCGATTCTGAACCCACGCTCATCACCATCGTCCCGTTTTCCATGCGTAGATATCCTCTCAGGTCTCTTTTACTATCGCTGTTGCTGATCGCCGTCTCTCCGGTGGCCGGTGCTGATCAGCCAGGGCGGGCCCACGCAGCAGATGCCGACTATCTGCTGGCATTGAGCTGGCAGCCGGCCTTTTGTGAGACGCATCGAAATAAACAGGAGTGTCGCAGCCAACAGGTCGGCCGCTATGACGCCTCCTATCTCTCTCTGCACGGACTCTGGCCGCAGCCTAAGAGCAAGGTCTACTGTGGTGCCAGCAAAAAACTGCGCAAGCGTGACAAGCGGGGGCGTTGGCAGGGGTTGCCGAGGCTGCAGCTCAGCACGGCGACCCGCGAAACACTCGAACGGGTGATGCCGGGGAGCGCCTCCTTTCTGCATCGTCATGAGTGGATTAAACATGGCAGCTGCTACGGCACGGCGGAACGCTATTTCAAGGATTCCGTGGCGCTGCTGAAGGCGATCAACCAATCCCTGGTCGGGCGGTTGTTTCGTGAAAAGATTGGTGATCGGCTCTCGCTGGATCAGTTGCGGCAGGCGTTTGACCGGGCGTTTGGGGCGGGCAGCGGCAGGCGGGTGGTGATGAAGTGCCGTAAGGGGATGATCACTGAGCTGAGGATCGCGCTGCGGGGGGATCCTTCGGCTGGGTCTCTGGCTGAGCTGATCCAGGCTGCGTCAGTTTCCAACGGCAAGAGCTGTCGCAAGGGCAGGGTGGATGCGGCGGGGTTCTCCTCTGGTGCCGGCATGGACGCAGCACATCATCGTTAAAGGCCTACAGGCTGAGGTCTGGCCACTTTCCAGTCACACGGCTGTGTGAGAGAATTCGGCTCTTTTCAAGAGCCAGACAGACTGCCCGCGTGGCCAACGTGGTGCGTGTCCCCAGATAGCCGCCCATGACACAAGATTTCAGCGCTGATCGTGACGCCCGGCTACTGCTGCTTTGGCTGCTGACTCTGCTGGTCGGCTTTTTTCTCAACCTGCATGCGGTGCCGCTGTTCGATCTCGACGAGGGGGCCTTCAGCGAGGCGACCCGCGAGATGTTCGAGCGGGGGGATTTCCTCTCCACTTACCTCAACGGGGTGCCACGCTACGACAAGCCGATCCTGATCTACTGGCTGCAGGCGGCTAGTGTCTCCCTGTTCGGTCTGAATGAGTTTGCCTTTCGTCTCCCCTCGGCGCTGGCTGCCAGCCTCTGGTCGTTGGCGCTGGTGCTGTTTGGCCGTCGCTATTTCGGTCAGGGCGCAGGTCTTGCTGCCGGCATCCTGCTGGCTGGCTCCATCGGCGTCACGCTGATTGGCAAGGCGGCCACCGCCGATGCGCTGCTCAACCTCTGTCTGACCCTCTCGATGCTCAATCTCTACCGATTTTTTGAGAGCGAACAGCATCGCTATCTGCGTCTTGCTGCGCTTGCTGCAGGGTTGGGGTTTCTTGCCAAGGGACCGGTCTCGCTATTGATCCCCGGTGCGGTGGCGCTGCTGTTCAGCCTGTCGAGCGGCCGGCTGCGTCAGCTCGGTGCGATGCTGATCGACTGGCGTGCCTGGGGATTGTTCCTGTTGGTGGCGGCCCCCTGGTATCTGGTGCAGTATTTGCAAAACGGCATGGGCTTTTTCGAGAGCTTCTTCTTCACCCACAACAGTGGCCGTTTCAGCGATGCGATGGAGGGGCACCAAGGCGGGTTCTGGTTCTATCTGCCGGTGCTGCTGCTCGCCACCCTGCCGTTTACCCTGCCGATCGTTGGCGGGTTGGGGATGGCGGTTAAGAGGTGGAGCGAGCCACTGCCGCGGTTCCTGTTGATCTGGTTTGGCTTTGTCTTCCTCTTCTTTTCCTTTTCCGCGACCAAGCTGCCCCACTACTTGATCTACGGGCTTACGCCACTGTTTCTGCTCGGCGGGGTCTGGCTGAGCGGCAGGCGCCTCGGTATGGCGGCTTTTCTGCCACTGCTGCTGCTGTTGGGGCTGTTGCTGGCGCTGCCGGGCCTGCTGGATATGGCGCTGCCACAGATCAAAGACCCCTACGCTCAGGCGGCCCTGGCCGAGCTTGAGCGGCACTTCACCAGTGCCTACTATGGCGGGGTCGGTCTGGCGTTGGTTGCGGCGGTCGGGTTGATGTTGTTTCGCCGCCGTTTAGGCGAGTTGAGCCTACTCGCCACCGGCCTGCTGGCGGTGTTTGCCCTCTCCGGGGTGTTCCTGCCGGTATTTGGTCAGATCCAGCAGGGGCCGGTGAAACGTGCCGCGGAGCTGGCCCGAGGCCTACCGGGCGAAGTGATCATGTGGCGCGCTAAACTGCCCAGCTTCAGCGTCTATCGGGAGGCGGTCACGCCCACCCGGGAGCCCAGGGCAGGCGACCTGGTACTGACAAAGCGCCACCATCGTGCCGATCTGCCTCCCCACACTCTGCTGTTTGATGAGGGCGGCATCGTCCTGGTGAAAATCGATCCGGAGATCCCCCATGAGTCGACTCAAGCTGCGCCACCCACTGGTCTGGATGCTGCCTCTGCTGAGCGCCGGCGCGGCGCTGCTAGTGTGGCAGAGCCCGCTCAATCGCGAACTGTTGCTGCTGCTGAACCGGCTGGGGCAGGGCGACCCGGTGCTCTGGACTTCGATCACGATCCTCGGGGATGGCCTGGTGGGGCTGGCGTTGCTGCTGCCGCTACAGCAGCGCAACCCACGCCTGGCCTGGGTCGCGATCCTGGCGGGGCTGATCGGCGCGCTGCTGGTGCATCTGCTGAAGCCGATGCTGGACGCACCGCGGCCACCGGCGTTGCTGTCAGCGTCGGAGCTGCTGACGATCGGTCCAGCGTACCACAGCCACTCCTTTCCGTCGGGTCACAGCGCGACCATCTTCGCCCTGGCCGGCGTGCTGAGCCTGGCTGGGTTAAAGCACCCGCTGCGGGTGGTTGCACTGATTGCCCTGGCGACTCTGGTGGGGCTGTCACGCAGCGTGGTTGGGGTGCACTGGCCGGTGGATATCCTGGCTGGCGCCAGCCTGGGATGGATCGCGGCTATCCTGGCTACTCGCCTCGCCGAGCGCTGGCGCTGGGGCGAACGGGAGCCTGGTCGCAGTCGGCTTACCGTTTTCCTGCTGCTGTGCGCCCTTGCACTGCTGCTGATCGATCATACTGGCTACCCTATGGCGCTCGCCTTCCAGCAGGCTATTGCCTTGATCTGCCTGCTCGCCGCGTTGTTGATCGGGGTGCGCGCCGCACCACGCGTTGAAGGCGCAGCGGGGGCCGATTGACGAATGACAGGACAGAGCACAAACGCAGCAACCCGCATGCAGCCGGAGTCTGGCCGCGGCCGCAGCATGCTGCTGTGGGGAGTGCTGTTTGCGGTCTTGCTGGCGGCGGTGGAGTACTGGGTCGGTTGGGGGCGAATTCTTGCTGCCTGGCGTGCGCTCAGCCCGATCCAAATCCTGCTGGCGGCCGGCTTGGTGGTGACCAGCTACCTGATGCGTACCCTGCGCATCCATCTCCACTTCCTGAGCGCAACCGGCGGGCGTTTTGCGCTGAGCCTGCGCATGGTGCTGCTGCATAACCTGTTCAACAATCTGCTGCCGATGCGTGCTGGCGAGCTCTCCCTGCCGCTGCTGATGAAACGCTACTTCGGCGTGCGTCGGGCCGAGACGGTGGGCGCGCTGCTCTGGTTCCGTTTTCTCGATCTGCTCACCCTCAGCCTGATTGGTGTGGCGGCGCTGCTGTTGTGGCTCGACAGCGCCTTCGCCCCTGCTTTGCTGATCGCACCGCTGATGGCGTTGCTTGCTCCCTGGCTGGTGCCCCGGTTGATCGCCTGGTCGGCGCTGCGGCTGCCGGAGCGTTGGTCGGAGCGGCTGCAGGCGCTGCGCAACGGCTTTCCGCAGGCGCGCCGACAGGCGCTGATCAACATCCTCTTCACCCTGCTCAACTGGAGCATCAAGCTGGGGGCCTTCGCCTGGATTCTCTTCAGTCTGGCTGAGACATCTGCAGGTGCCGCCTGGCTGGGGGCCATCGCCGGTGATCTGAGCAGCGTGCTGCCGATGCAGGGGTTTGCCGCTGCCGGCACCTTCGAGGCGGGGGTGATGGCGGTGCTGGTGCCCACCGGCACCGCGGCAGAGCAGGCCCTCAGCGCGGCGATCAATTTGCACCTGTTTTTGCTTGGGCTGTCGCTGCTCTCTGGGACGCTGGCGCTGCTGTTGGGGAGGGAGCATGTCATCTGATCAGTCGCTGATTATCTGGATCAACCAGGGTTGGGCCAGCCCCTTTCTCGACTGGCTGCTGAGCTGGGTCTCAGATAAATACAGCTTCTCTTTTCCACTGTTGCTGTTGTTGTTGTGGACGGCGGTCAGCCGAGAGCTCTCAGCAGGCTTGCGCTGGTGGCTGGCGTTGATCCTCATGGTTGCCCTGGGGGATGCCCTGGGGGCGCAGCTGAAGGATCTGTTTGCCCAGGCGCGCCCCTGTTTCTCGTTTTTTGAGCCGCTGCGGTTGATCGAGGGGGGACAGTGCGGCGCGAGCCTGAAGGGGATGCCATCGAACCATGCCCTTAACTCCTTTGCGGCAACGGCATTTCTCTTTGTCACCCGACCCGCCTGGAAGGGGTGGCGTCTGTTTATGTTAGTGAGCGCGATTCTGGTGGCGTTGTCGCGTATCTATTTGGCGAAGCACTTTCCCAGCCAGGTGGTGATGGGCGCGGCGATTGGTACTCTCTGGGGCCTCGCCGCCGCCTGCCTCTACGACCGCGTTCGCTGTCGTGGTTCCGATTGATTTTGACTGTGATGACATTGTGATGAATGAAAAAGAAAAGCAGGGCGATGCCAGTCGGGCACCACGCCTCTCCGTTGTGGTGCCGATGTATAACGAGATCGAAAATGTGGCGCCGTTTTTCAACGACGTGCACAAGGCACTGGAGCACTACTGCGGGGAATGGGAGCTGGTGCTGGTGGACGACGGCAGTAGCGATGGCACCGGCGAGGCGCTGCGTCAGGAGGCGATTAGCTCCGGGGGCCATGTGCGAGTCATCAGCCTGCAACGTAACTTTGGCCAGACCGCGGCGATGCAGGCGGGTTTCGATGCCGCCAGGGGAGAGGTGATAGCCACTCTCGATGGCGATCTGCAGAACGATCCGGCGGATATCCCGCGGCTGGTGGAGCGGCTGGTGGCGGAAGATCTCGATCTGATCCAGGGCTGGCGGCAGAAGCGCAAGGATGATCTGATTCGTAAGATCCCGTCGCGCATCGCCAACCGGCTGATCGGCCGTATTACCGATGTGACCCTGCATGACTACGGCTGCAGCCTCAAGGTCTATCGTGCCTCGGTGATCAAGGGAGTGCGGCTGTTTGGCGACATGCACCGCTTCATTCCGGCTTGGATGTCGATGTACACCTCCTCGTCGCGCATCACCGAGGAGGTAGTCAACCACCGGGCGCGCATTCATGGCGAATCTAAGTATGGGTTGGGGCGCACTTTCCGGGTGATCATCGACCTGATCTCGGTCTACTTCTTTCTGCGCTTCCTCAGCCGACCTGGCCACTTCTTTGGCCGTATCAGCATGTTTTTCGGTGGTCTGGGCGGGTTGATCCTGGGCTATCTCGGCGTGCTCAAGATCGGTTTTGGGGAAGATATCGGCACCCGGCCGTTGCTGCTGATTGGCATCCTATTCATCCTGGTGGCGGTGCAACTGATGACCACCGGCGTGCTCAGTGAACTCAACTCCCGCACCTACTTCGCCACTGGCGATACCCGCTCCTATACGGTGCGCCGTGATAGCGGGGGCGGGCTGGCGGACAAGCCAAAAGATGACGATTGAGCGACACGATCGCTGGTGGCTGTTACTCCTGGTGGTGGCCCTGGTGCCGCTGCACGCGCTGCTGATCTGGGCTGCCAACATCGAACTGAACTTCGATGAGGCTCACTACTGGGAGTGGTCGCAACATCTCGATTGGAGCTACTACTCGAAGGGTCCGCTGATCGCCCTGGCGATCGCACTGCCAGGCGAACTGTTCGGGCAGGGCGACTGGCAGGTGCGGTTGATGGCCTGGCTCAGCCACGGCCTGTTGCTGGTGCTGTTGTTCCATTTTGCGCGGGATCTCTGGCAGAGTCGCGCGGCGGGCTGGTGGGCGGTGCTGCTCGGACTCAGCTCGCCGCTCTTCTTCATGCTCGGCAGCGTGATGACTACCGACAGCCTGCTCTTCCCCTTCTGGACCTGGGCCCTATGGGCGGCGGTGCGCGCCTTGCAACGGGGGCAGAGCCACGCCTGGTACGAAATGGGGATTGCGGTCGGCATCGGCGCCCTGGCCAAGTTCAGTATCGCGCTGCTGCCGATCCTCGTCGCGCTGTTGATGCTGACGCGAGCCGAGTGGCGACAGCAGTTTCTCAAGCCCCACCCTTGGCTTGGTGCGCTGCTGGCGCTGGCCATCGTCTCGCCGGTGCTGATCTGGAACAGCCAGCACGACTGGGTGATGTTCCGCCACGAGCAGGGCCATATGGCGGGCGGGGGCATTGGCAACTTTTTTGAGGTGCTGCTGGGCCAGCCGCTGGCACTCTCACCCCTGCTGGGGCTGGTGATGATTGCCACTCTGGTGCGTCGGCCGCAGCAGCCCGAGGCCTGGCTGGTGCGCAGCCTGACGTTGATGCTGATGGTGTTTTTCCTCTGGAAGTCATTCGGCGGCAAGGTGCAGCTCAACTGGCCTGCGCCGATCCACATCGGCGTGATCGTGCTGTTTGCGGGTTATGCGGGGGAGTGGTTCGAGCGCCACCGACGCTTTATGGTCGCGGGGCTGCTGGCCGGCATGCTAGTCTCGCTCCTGGTCCCCTTTCCGCAGCTGTTTGGTTTGCCGCTGCACAAGAGCTATCTGAAGAAGACCCAGGCCTGGCGGGGGGCGATAGCGACCCTGGCAGCGCAGGCGGGGCCGGTCGATTTCCTGATCGCCTCCCACTACCACCTGGCCAGCGAACTGGCCTTCTACTGGCCGCAACGGCTGCCGGCCTATCCGCTGCCATCTGGCGGTGGGCGGTTTACCCAGTACCATCTCTGGCCTGGGTTGGAGCGGGAGCAGGGGCGAAGCGCCCTCTATGTCACAGATTATGCGGGCCTGGCGCCTGCACTGCTGCAGGCGTTTGCTGAGTGCAAGCCGGTTGGGAGCGTACCGGCCGTCACCGCTGGAGGTGGCGTGGTGCGCACCTTGCATGGTTGGCGCTGCCGTGACTATCGGCATATCGACTGGCCGCAGCCGAGCCGGTATTAATATTAATCCGGCAACATAAAACAGAGACTTTGGTTTCAAATGTAGATGGGTTGAGCGAGCGAAATCCATCACTGTGTTGTTGGCCAAGCCAGCTGCCAAGCCAGACGTTTCGCGGTAGTATCGGATGGTCTCCGCGGTTGAGAGACAGCAGTAATACTGGATGCAGCTTATCCATGACACGCCCGATCCTCTCCACCTTCTGTTTGTTGGCCGGCCTGCTGATCGCCAGCCCCGCCCACTGCCTGCCGCCACTGCAGCTGTTCATCGATCTAACCGCCCCCGGCGGTACCCTGCGCCCGCCAGCTGGCACCTATCCCGGTCCGATCGTGATCAACAAGCCGATCACCCTGGATGGCCAGGGCCAGGTCACTATCGATGGTGGCGAGCAGGGCACGGTGCTGAGTGTACAGGCGGACAATACCACCATTCGTGGTCTGCACCTGATCAACTCAGGTGATTCCCACGACGCTATGGACGCCGGCCTGTTGCTGAAGGCGAACCATGTGCGGATCGAGCAGAACCGGATCGATGAGGTGTTGTTTGGCATCGTTGTGCAGCAGGGCAATCACAACACCATCCGCGAGAATCGCATCGCCTCGCTCCCCCGTGAGCCAAGCCTGCGTGGTGAGGGGCTGCGGCTCTGGTACAGCCGCGATAACCTGATCGAGAACAATCAGTTCAGCCAGGTGCGCGATCTGGTGCTGACCAACTCGCCGGCCAACCGGATCATCGGCAACACCCTGCGCGACAGCCGAATCAGCATGGAGTTTATCTTCTCTCCGGACAACGAGGTGCGGGCCAACCGGATCATTGGCAACGATACTGGCATCGTCGCGATCTACTCGGACCGCCTGAAGATCGAAGAGAACCGCATCGAGCAGATCCGCAACACCGGCAGCTCGGCCCTGGCCATCAAGGAGAGTTCCCAGGTGGTGATCGCCCGCAACCAGATCCTGCACAACGCGGTCGGCCTCACTGCCAACTCCCCCACCGATCCAGAGAACATCCTCTACCTACGCGACAACCACTTCACCTACAACACGGTGGCGATGTACTTCTATGGGGAGAAGGGTGGTCATCGCATCCACGACAACTACTTCGAAAACAACCTCACCTCGGTGGCGGTGAGCGCCCCGATCAGCGCTCGTTTTAACGACTGGCGGGGCAATCATTGGGAAGGTTATGAAGGCTTCGACCAGGATGATGACGGCTTTGGCGACACGCCCCACGATATCCGCCTCTATTCCGACCGGATCTGGATGGACCGCCCCACCACCGGCTTCTTCCGCGGCTCGCCGGTGATGGAGGTGATCGACTTCATTGAGCGTTTGGCACCGTTTTCCGAGCCGGAGCTGATTCTCAGCGATCCGGCACCGCGGACCCGGTAGGGGGCGCGCATGTTGGGATTCGCGACTGCTCATCCCAACCTACTTAGCTGGCTAGCTATCTGTCGTTTGCCTTCACTACCACCTTGCCGCCCTCGCCATCCAGACCGGCAGAAAGGGTGAAATCGACTTGCTCATGGGTCGGCTGCCAGCTCTTGCCGTCGTAGCTGAGCCACTGTTTGTAGAGATAGAGTTCCCGCTGCAGGCTGACTTGGGTGTTAGCGCCAGCCTTCTGTTGCAGCATTGAACCGTCGATCACCAGCTCCACCGGAAAGGTTTGGCCGGCAGGGATGTGCAGTACATAGTCAGGGCTGTCGGGTGTACCGTTGCCGATCTCTACAACGGGCAGTTTCGCCATCTCAGCGCTGCTGGGCGGTGCCATTGAAGCACAGCCGCTGATTCCCAGTGCCAATAGCATTGTGCTCAGTACCATCTGTTTCATCTGTCATCTCCTGATTTGAGTGGTGTCGATCGGTCTGATCAACGCTTGCAGAGTCCATTCGAGGTTGTACTCTGTGTTTCAGAGTAATACACTCTGAAACACAGAGCAAGAATCGGACTGGAGGTATCAGTGATGGAGAAACAGAGCCATCCCGAGCAGTTGGATGCGATCTACAGCATGATCTCGAGGGGCCAGCAGAGTGTGCGTATGGACCCCCATACGCTGTTGATCTGGGGGGGCGCCGGTGGCTTTCTTGCCATCTTTACCGATCTGCTGATCACCGATGCGCGTTTCCCGGAGCGGTGGTCCCAGGCGCTGGCGGTATTTCTGCTGGTGGGAGGTGTGCTGACCACGGCGGGGCTGTTCGACTATCGTTTCACCCGCAGGCTGCGCTGGCGGCAGGATCGGACCTTATCCTTCGTGCAGCGCCAGCTCACCAAGGTGTGGTGGATTCTGATGGGGCTGGGGGTGCTGATGTCCGTGGCCACCATGTTCTACGGCGGTGGCTACATGATCTTCGCCGCCTGGATCTTCCTGGTTGGCCTGGCGCTGGTGATCCACGGGCTCTTCTCTGAACAGCCGCTGGAGTGGTATGGGGCTTCGATGATGTTGGCGAGTGTGTTGCTGCTGGCGCTGGGGGCCGACTATCAGCTCACCCAGTGGTTTGCGGCGGCGCTGTTCGGGGCCGGGATGCCCCTACTGGGGCTAATCCTGCGCTATCAGCCGCAGATGCGGCGTCTGGTGGCTCTATCGGCCCTGGTGGGGTGGGGGCTGCTGGTGTGTCTGATGGCGGAAGCGGGTTATCAGATGACCCGGGTCTCCTTCGATTCCCAGGCTGAGCCTATCCGGCTGGCCGATTTTGCGGTTGATCAGGCCAGAGGCGAGCAGATTGTTAGCCTGCCGGTTGGCTCTCCGGTGCCGCTCTATCTGACCTGGGAGGGCAACCTGTTGCAGAGCAGTGAGCTGGAGCCGATTCCGCTGCGCTTGAGCCAGCCGTTGGAGATCCTGATGAGAGACGGGGTGCCCGAGGGGCACTACCGAATTGGTGGTGGTGAGTGGAAGGAGATCTCGTATAATTTCCGCGTCCCCAGGCTGACTATCCAGGCACTCATCGACAAGGAGACAGGGCCGAGAATCGATACCTCTTTGCGGGTCGAGATCGGCGAGTAGCGCTCTGCATGAGCATCCACGAACAGTCTCAACCCGCCCAGCTCGACCGGCTGCTGCATCAGCCGGTGCGCACCCGCATCGTCGCCTATCTGGCCGGGCGTGATGAGGCCAGCTTTACCGAGATTAAGAAGGCGCTTGGCCTTACCGACGGCAATCTGGAGGCGCACATGAAGAAGCTGGTGGCGGCGGAGTACATCCAACCCCACAAGCTGGACGATTCTCCCCGCAGCCAGACCATCTATGCCCTGACTGAAACTGGCCGGGCGGCGTTTCAAAGCTATGTGGAGGCGCTGGAGCAGTTGATCGCTCTGAGTGGTCTGCCTGGGTAGAGGCCCCCTAACATGCGGTTTCAGATAAATTATCCCGATCAATAGCCGCTAACGTGACTAGATCAACTTAGAGGGAGCTACATTTGGTGTCGTACGAGTTTTTGCTGTCCAAAAATCAACTTCGCCAAGCTTATAAAACGATTAAAGGGATGAGCGTCCCGAACATGCCGGACGTTGTGGTTAAGGTCAACCAGGAAATTGGACGGCAAAATACCAGTCCCCATAAGGTGGCGGAACTGATCACGAGCGATATTGCGCTAGCAGGAAACGTTCTAAAATTAGCCAACTCCCCTCTTTATCGCCGCAGGGCGGAGATACAATCAGTTGAGCATGCCACTATGATGCTTGGACTGACGAACCTGAAGAACTTGGTTATCGCTTCGGCCTTCAAACGCGCTTTGGCGAACAACAACGCTGACTATCGACAGATAGAGGAAGACTCACAGATCATTGCACACTGTGCTTCAGGAATTGCGGCTATGGTCGACGATGTCGCACCGGAGGACGCCTACCTTAGTGGTTTGTTTCATGACGCAGGCATGGTGCTGCTGGCGCAGAAATTCGGGGATTATCTGGGGTTTATGGAGAAATGGGAGGATGATCCCATCGGAGTGATCGCCGCAGAGGAAGAACAATTCGGAACCAATCACTGTGTTGTGGGATTTATGTTGGCTAAGCATTGGGAACTACCCGAGTCGGTCTGTTATGCAATTAGCCAACACCACTTGAGATGCTGTGATCACATAGAAGATCCGCACCTGCGTGGGCACATCGCTGTCTTAAAGCTTGCTAACTATCTCCTGGCAAGCACCGTTACTACCAATACTGTTGATGATATGCCGGACAATTGGGTGGTATACCGAGAGACGGCGATCAAGGAACTCGCGCTCGATCACGAATCCGTAAATGAAATACGTTCACTCTGCTCCCTATAGTGGGCTTGGTCTATGACCTTGAGTTCTGCCAGCAGATGACGTGCCAGCAATGCCGGGAGGCGTTGTAAAATAACCTTCGTCCCTTGCGGCTGGCTGATGTCGCGCTCCAGCAAGAGCCCGCGGTAGAGTTTGACAAAGGCTGGCGTCACATCTGGACGCTCTCCGTGTCAGAGACTCCTTAACGAATTATTCACATATGTAACGGTAGACTACTATCCGTATGCTCCACATCTTTCGGTGTGGTGTATCACAAATAGTGAAGTTGTTGAGAAGGTTATATGACACAAGATTTTGCACACGGCCTTGCCCTGAGGCTGTTTCCGTTCCTGCGCTGGTGGCCGCAGGTTGATTCCACGACGTTGCGCAGCGATCTGCTGGCTGCGCTGACCGGGGCTGTGGTGGTGCTGCCCCAGGGGGTGGCTTTTGCATCCATTGCCGGGATGCCGCTGGAGTATGGCCTCTATGCAGGGATGGTGCCGGCGATTATCGCCGCCCTGTTCGGTTCCTCGCGCCACCTGGTGTCGGGGCCGACCACGGCGGCGTCTATCGTTCTCTTCTCTGCCTTGAGTGTCTATGCGGAGCCGGGCAGCGCCGATTATGTCACCCTGGCCCTGACCATGACCCTCATGGTGGGGGTGCTCGAGTTGGTGCTTGGATTGGTTCGTATGGGGGCGCTGGTCAATTTCATCTCCCATTCGGTGATAGTCGGCTTCACTGCCGGCGCGGCGATTCTGATTGCGGCCAAGCAGCTGAAGAATTTCTTTGGGGTGGAGATGCCGAGAGGCGGCCATCTGCATGAGATCCTCTATCATTTCTGGCAGCAGATCCCCTCAATCAATCCCTATGTGTTATCGGTGGCGGTGATCACCCTGCTCTCAGGGCTGGCGGTGAAGCGCTGGTTTCCCCGCTTCCCCTACATGATTGCGGCGATGCTGGCCGGCGGCTTGACGGCAGCATGGTTGAATCAGCTGTTCGGCGCCGATGTCACCGCGATCAAGACGGTGGGCGCCCTGCCGCAGAGCCTGCCGCCTCTCTCTAGCCCCGATCTCTCGTTTCAGACGATCCGTGATCTGGCCCCCTCTGCGCTGGCGGTGACCCTCTTCGCCCTCACTGAAGCGGTCTCCATCGGTCGTTCCATCGCCGCCCGCAGCGGCGATCGTATCGATGGCAACCAGGAGTTTATCGGCCAGGGGTTGTCCAATATCGTGGGCAGCTTCTTCTCGGGCTATGTGGCCACCGGCTCTTTCAACCGTAGTGGCCTCAACTATCAATCGGGCGCGAAGACACCCCTGGCTGCGGTATTTGCCGGCCTGCTGCTGGTGGTGATCGTACTGCTGGTGGCCCCTTATGCGGACTGGCTGCCCAATGCGGCGATGGCCGGCATCTTGTTCATGGTTGCCTGGGGTCTAATCGACTTCAAGGAGATCCGGCATATCCTGAAGGGCAGCCGCCGGGAGACGGCGGTGATGGTGGTTACCTTCTTAGGCGCCCTGTTCCTAGAGCTGGAGCTGGCAATCTTCGCTGGCATCCTGCTGTCGCTGGTGCTCTATCTGGAGCGGGTCTCCCGCCCCCGTATCGTCAGCCGGGCCCCCAATCCCATGCTCTACAAGAGTGCCTTCTCTAGTGATCCGGGGCTGCCCCAATGCCCTCAGCTGAAGATCCTGCGCATCGACGGCTCGCTCTTTTTCGGTTCGATCAACCATGTGCAGGATGAGTTTGAACGCATTCGTGAACAGTCACCGGCCCAGACTCATCTGGCGATCGTGGCCAACGGTATCAACTTTGTTGATATCAGCGGCGCTCAGGCGCTGGCCGATGAGGCGCGAAAACGGAAGGGGATGGGTGGAGAGTTTTATATGATTCACGTCAAGCAGGGGCTGTGGGATGCTCTGGAGCGCTTTGGTGCTCTCGATGTGATCAATCCGAATCATATCTTCCAGTCCAAGACGGACAGCATTCGCGCCATCTACCAGAAACTGAATCGGGAGATCTGCAGGGGCTGCGACAAGCGGATCTTCCGGGAGTGTAAAGACATCTCAAAGTAGACAAAATGGTGCTGTGTCTGTTGGCGGGATAAACAAGGGGAGCTAACTGGCCCGAGGAGGGAAATGTATATTCTGGTGATCGAAGACAATCCGGACCTGGTGGCCAATCTCTACGATTTTCTTGAGCCACGGGGTTATGTGGTAGACGCGGCAGGCAGCGCCCGGGGTGGTTTGAATTTTGTTCAGGAGAAGGTCTACGACGCCATCATATTGGACCTGACGCTGCCGGACATGGATGGCCTGGAGGTCTGTAAACGTTTGCGCGATTCCGGATGCGACACCCCGGTGTTGATGCTGACCGCCCGCGATACCCTGGATGACAAGCTGGAGGGGTTCGCCAGCGGGGCCGACGACTACCTGGTGAAGCCCTTCGCCATGCAGGAGCTGGATGCTCGCCTGAAGGCCTTGGTGCGGCGGGTGAGCGGTGATCAGTCCCGCGAGTTGCTGCGGCTGGCCGATCTGGCGTTCGATCCTGCCACTCTGCAGCTGGAGCGGGACGGTCGTTCGATCTCCCTGCCGCCGATTCCGCTGAAGATCTTGGCCCTGCTGCTGCGGCAGTCTCCCCGGGTGGTCCCACGGCGTGAGATCGAACGGCGCATCTGGGGGGATACGCGCCCCGACAGCGATGCCTTGCGCGCCCATATGTCAGTGCTGCGTGCGGCGATCGACAGGCCTTTCGACAAACATCTGTTACGCACGGTACACGGTATCGGTTACCAACTGGTCGCACCCGATGAGATTCAGGGCCAGCCTGCGCTATCGTGTCGCCCTGGCCTTTACCCTGCTGGGCATGCTGGTGAGCGTGGGGCTGGCCGGCTCCCTCTATCTACTCGCCATCGATATGGAGGCGCGGCTGATCGCTGAAACGCTCTCTGCGGAACTCGAAGATTACATGGTGCGCTTCGAGGCCGACCCCAGGGCGCTGCCTCCCGCGAGTACGATGATTCATACCTATGTGTTCCTGCCCGACATGATGGGCGTGCCGGAGGTGTTGCGAGAGCTGCCAGCCGGCCTGCATCAGGTGCATATGGAGGGCAAGGAGTACTACGCAGAGGTGCGGCTCAACGACGAGCGCCATTTCATCGTCTTGTACGATGCCGAACAGATCCGGCATCGGGAGAACCAATTCGAGCTGTTCCTCGGCATCGGTATGCTGGTCATGACGCTGGCGTCGGCGCTGCTCGGTTTCTGGCTGGCGAGGCGGGTCATCTCTCCTGTAAGGGAGTTGGCGGCGCGCGTCTCCATGCTCTGTCCTGAGGCGCATGGCGCGCCACTGGCCGGGGATTTTCCGCATGATGAGGTGGGCACCCTGGCCAGTGAGTTCGACGCCTATTTGCAGCGCTTGGCCGCCTTCATAGAGCGTGAACAGTCGTTTACGGCCGATGTCAGCCATGAACTGCGCACGCCGCTGGCGGTCATTGAAGGCGCGGTCGACGTGCTGCTTGAAGATCCCGGTATGGATGCAGCCCGGCGTTCCCGGGTCGAACGCATCGCCCGCTCTGCTCATGATATGTCTGAACTGGTCACGGTGCTGCTACTGTTGGCCAGGGAAGAACGGGGCGATAGGGTGGCGGAGTATGACTGTGCGGTAGGCGAGATGCTGCAGCAGGTGGTGGAGGAGCATCGGCACCTGTTGCAGCGTAAATCGCTGGAGATAAAACTGGATATCCAGGCGCAGATGAGTCTGTCAGTCGCCTGTCCCATGTTGCGTGTGGTACTCGCCAATCTTATCCGCAACGCCATCGCCTATACCGATCGGGGGCAGGTGCATGTCTCTCTGGATGGGGCGGGTATATCGGTGAAGGACACCGGCATCGGTATCTCCGAGGAACAGATGCAGCGGATATTCGACCGCTACTATACCGGTCCGACCGGCGGTGAAGGTATCGGGCTCTCCCTGGTGAAACGCATCTGTCGGCGCTACGGCTGGAGTATCGATATAGAGAGCCACGAGGGGCTGGGCACCATCTTCCGGCTCTCGTTCTGAGCTGCATCGAGAGGGTGGAGGGTGGTTTGCCGGGATCGCCGATCGGTCCGGGAATCCGGTGATGCTTTCCGCTTGCCTGCCAGCCTCATCTGCCTGCCTATCACGAATCCTTAGCATCTCCTTAGCTTTTTCTTAACGTTCATATAGCTAGCATAAAGTCGTCTTCTTGCCGCTGGTGCGGCGGGATTGAGCGGATTTTTGCTGGGCTGACAAAGGAGGAAAGGTCTTGATCTCACTTGCCGATGAGGAGCGCATGGTCGCGCAGGCCAAGGGCCTGGATCGCAAGCAATGGATTGCGGCCGCGATATTCGCGGTTATCGCCCTCTACATGATAAAGGTGGTGCCCAGTATCGAGATCGCCTGGGTTAGCGGCCTGCTGCTCTTTACCATCTATCTATTCGCCTTTGAGGTGGTGGGCGTGGATGTGGCCGCCACCACGGTGATGGTGTTATTGGGGCTGACCTCTCTGCTGGCGCCCGTCATGGGGCTGGCACAGGGTCTGGTCGACACCCAGCATCTGTTCGATGGCTTCTCCTCCAATGCGGTGATTTCGATCATCGCGGTTATGATCATCGGCGCCGGTCTCGACAAGACCGGCATCATGAGCCGGGTGGCCAGCTTCATCCTGAAGGTCGGTGGCAGCGGTGAGGCGCGCATCATCCCCATCATCTCCAGCACCGTCGGTGTCATCTCCTCGTTTATGCAGAATGTCGGCGCCGCCGCGCTGTTTCTGCCGGTGGTCTCACGTATCTCTGCCTGTTCCGGGCTACCGATGTCACGCCTGCTGATGCCGATGGGGTTCTGCGCCATTCTCGGCGGCACCATCACGATGGTGGGATCGAGTCCCCTGATCCTGCTCAACGATCTGATTCTCACCTCCAACCAGGCGCTGCCAGCGGAACAGCAGATGACGACCTGGTCGCTCTTCTCCGTCACCCCAGTGGGGCTGGCCCTGGTGGCGACCGGCATCATCTATTTCGTATTGGCCGGTCGGTTTGTGCTGCCGGCTAGCGGGAACGAGAGCAGCACCAGTGGCTCCGATCCGATGAAGTATTTCCAGGATGTCTACGGCATCAACTATTCCCTGTCGGAACTGGTGGTGCCGGACACCAGCCCTCTGGTGGGTAAGCGACTGGATGATGTGGAGACCAAATACCGGGTGCGGGTGATCGCCAGTAAACGTCTTGGCGAGGAGACCCGAGTCGGTCCGGGCACCCTGGCCCGCACCACCGAGATCCAGAGGGGGATGGTGTTGGGGCTGGTGGCCGACCCCTGTGATCTCAACCACTTCATCGAAAAGTATGCTTTGAAAAAGCGCCAGGGGCTGCGCAGTTTCGCCGAGGCCCTGGCTCCCACCAAGGCCGGTATCGCGGAGGTGGTGATACCGCCCGGTTCCAGTCTGATCGGCAAGAGCGCCCGTGATGTCTGGATGCGCAAGAGCTATGGCCTGGCGATGGTTGGTCTGCACCGCAACGGCAAGACGCTGCATGAGGGTGATGAGATCCGCAACATCCCCTTTCAGGCCGGCGACACCCTAGTGGTGCATACCGCCTGGGATGCCCTGACCCGCATCGAGAAGGACCGCAACTTTGTGCTGGTGACCACCGAGTATCCCCATGAGGAACTGCGTCCGCAGAAGATCGGTTATGCATGTTGTTCTTTTCTGTTGCTTTGGGACTGGTGTTGTTCACCGATCTGCGCCTCTCGGTGGCACTGCTCACCGGCGCTATAGGCATGGTGCTCTGCGGGGTGCTCAGCATCGAAGAGGCCTACGAGGCCGTGAGCTGGAAGACGGTGTTCCTGCTGGCCTCACTGATCCCCCTAGGGTTGGCGGTCGAGACCACCGGTACGGCAAAGTGGATCGCCGAACAGGTGCTTGAGGTGGTGGGGCAGATGCCGATCTGGGTGATCCAGGCGGCGGTGGCGCTGCTGTCGACCTTCTTTACCCTGGTGATGTCGAATGTGGGTGCCACGGTGTTGTTGGTGCCGTTGGCGGTGAATATTGCCATCGGCGCGGATGCCGACCCCGCCGTATTCGCCCTGACCGTGGCCATCGCCACCTCCAACTCCTTTCTGATCCCGACCCATCAGGTCAACGCCCTGATCATGGGGCCGGGTGGTTACCGTGTGCCAGACTTCATGCGCGCAGGCGGCATCATGACCCTGCTGTTCTTGGTGGTGATGATGCTGATGATGAATGTGGTCTTCTGAGGGAGTGCTGGGTTCGGTCTTGAAGTCTCTCGTCTTGAAGTCGGCCGGGCGCTCAGCGGGGTATCAAGTATTGTCCACTTCAAGTGGAGTGCATGGGTGATGGACAAGAGATTCAAACGACTGCGCAAGCCGTTGATCCTGGCGGCAGTGGTGATCTGGATTGGCTATGTCTTTCTGGCCAATGGCGCAGGAGCGGGTGTTATGACAATGATGTTTCTGCTGCTGATGATCACAGCTATGAATATCGAGTTTTGAGACGGCCGGTACCGGATGATGCGTGTGCAGTGTGCGTGGAGCTCGGCAACCGTTCCTGGCAGTGCCGTTGATGTGCTGCTACTGGTTGATTCATCGGGTCTGTTTTTTTATCGACGGAATCCGCGGAGAGAAGCATGTTGAAAGGCATCAAAGAGATATTGAAGACGATGGGCGAGGCGTTGACCTATGCGGATGCTGGGGAGATGCTCCTTGCGGAACAGAAGGCCGAGGTGCTGGCCCGTTCCACGCGATCCATTCCGGGCATAGCCGATACAGTGCAGCCCAGTGTGGTCTTGGCCGGCGATGAGGTATTTGGCCCCGTGGCGGTGGAGCGTGCGATTGCCTTGTGTCGTGAGAAAAATGCGATGCTGGATCTTCTTTACGTCTCGCCACAAGGTGGTACGGCAACCATCGGTTTGGCGGAGGTGTTGACTCGCCTGGAAGGGGAGATCGATCTGGATTTCCAGGTGATACGCCGGCATGGTGATCTGCTCATCGAGCTGGACAACCATCTTCGCACGTGCCAAGCGGTTCATGAGGTCGTGCTCGATGTCAGCGAAGGCCTTCGCTCTCGAGCCGAAGCGTACCGGTGCACCGAACAATGGCCTCGAACCTCGAGTCGCCCGGAAGCGGTGCTGACGGACGATGCAGTCCATGTCTGATGGTTGAGGCCGTCGTGAATTCATCCCTGGAGGCTTGATGGTAGCATCCTGTTGCCGATACCTCGACAATCAGACAGATCACCACCAATCATTTGGTGACCGGGTCGATAATCTCCCAACCAGCGGCTTGTGATGGATGTCACGCCGCCGTACTCAATCCCTGTCAACCGATCTCCTTCAGCTGCGTTGTTCTGACTACAGGCGTCGATCCGGTCGCCTTTGAGTCAGTTCAAACAGAGGAGAACTGTTGTGGGTAGCAAAGATTTCAGTGTTTTTAAGGCAGGTGGCGCGGCGTTGCAGCGCTTCTTGCAGTTGGGTTCATTGCTGGCAGCGATCGGCTTTGCCGCACTGCTGGGTGGCTGTGGTGGTGGCTCGGTCGAAGGGGAGAGCGGTGATGTCTGGGTCGGTCTGACCGATGCGGCGGGCGACTTCGCTACCTATACCGTAGATGTTACCGCTATCACCTTGAAAAAGGCCAACGGCGTGGTGGTGGAGACCCTGCCGCTGCAGACTACCGTCGACTTCGCCCAGTATGTCGATATGACCGAGTTCCTCACCGCCGCCACCGTGCCATCGGGCTTCTATGTGGCGGGCACCCTGTCGCTCGACTATAGCAACGCAGTGATCCAGGTGGAGAACGCGGCGGGTGAGATCGTCGATGTGGATCGGCTGATCGACAGTGACGGCAACCCGGTCACCAGCCTGGATGTGGAGGTCAAGCTGGAGGAGCACAACCGGCTGCTGATCGCCCCCGGCATCCCCGCCAATCTGACCCTCGACTTCGACCTCAACGTCTCCCACCGCACCGAGTTCGGCAGTGAGGTGGTGAGCACCATCGAGCCGGTGCTGATCGCTGAGGTGGATGCCGAGCGGCCCAAGCCCCATCGGGTGCGCGGTCCGCTAAAGCAGGTCGATGAGGCCGCCGGTAGTTACACGGTCGTGATGCGTCCGTTCCATCATCGTCTGAGCAGTGACGAACGTTTCGGCACCCTGCAGGTGCAGACCACCGATGCGACGCTGTTCGAGATCGATGGCCAGAGCTACACCGGTGCAGCAGGGCTGAGCGCACTGGCGGCGATGCCGGCCTTCACTGCCACCATCGCGGTGGGCGATCTGAAGTTTGGCCCGCGCCGCTTCGAGGCGACTGAGGTCTATGCCGGCTCCAGCGTGCCCGGCGGCGACAGCGACGTGGTCACTGGTGATGTGGTCACACGTAGCGGCGACATCCTCACTGTCAAAGGTGCGACCCTGGTGCGTAGCGACGGCAGCGTGATCTTCCGTGACCAGGTGAGCGTGACCCTGGGTGACAACACCCAGGTGAAGAAGCAGCTCTCCAGCGGTGACTTCAGCAAGGATGAGATCTCGGTCGGTCAACGGCTGCGGGTCTTTGGCACTCTCACCGAGACCACCCCCGGCAACCTGGTGATGGATGCCAGCGAGGGTCTGGTACGGATGCACCTGACCACTCTGCGTGGCACTGTTGCCGAGAATAGTGTGGACGGCTTCGCTATGGTGGTGGACCGCTTCAGCCATCGCAAGGCCGAAGCGTTCGACTTCAGCGGCACTGGCCTTACAGCGGAGCAGGATGCCGATCCCAACCACTACGAGATTGATACCTCGAGCCTCAACACCTCCAGCTTTACCATCGCCGCAGCAATGCGGGCACGTGGCTTCGTCACCCCCTTCGGCAGTGCCCCGGCCGACTTCACCGCCCAGACCCTGGAGGATCTCTCGGCTCTGCCCGCGGTGCTGGTGGTGAGCTGGGATCCAGCCAGCGCCGCCGGGGTGAGCATTGTCGACCAGAGCCTACTGCTCAACCTGGAAGGGATGGGGCGTTTCCACCACATCAGCCAGGCCGGTGCGCGTATCGACCTGCTGGGGCTGGAAGGTGACTTCATGGTGGTCCAGGGCTCCAATGAAGTGGGCCTCTACTCGATCGTCCAGCCCGATGGACCGGTGGCGCTGCACACCAGCTTTGCCGCGTTCCTCGCTGATCTGCAGTCACGCCTCAACAACGGTGCCGCAGTGCGGCGGCTGCTGGCTCCTGGTAGCTATGCTGGGGAGATGAGCCATGCTGCGCGGCGGATGATCATCCAGGTCGAATAATCGATCTCATGTTGGGCGTCAGCGGGCGGCTCAGGCCGCTCGTTTTTTCTGCTTATGGAGGACGCACAGCACTGCCGCATCAAATCCCGCAACCTTTGTTCCGTAATCGTGATTCGAAGCTGGTGAAGAGTCCGCTTCCGGGTTAGATTTGAAGCATGGAGCAGGAGATCAGGCAACAGTTGGAACAGCGCCTTGGCAGGCTGCATGCTCGCCTGCGGCTGGGTATTGAGGAGGAGACCAAGCCCAGGGTCTTCGGCAACGGCATCAACTTTTTCCACCCGGAGAACTGGTATTCGGTCCACTCGCTGATCCGTAACAGCCTGCGCCTGGTGGGGCTCTATCGCCGGGGGCTGCGCAACACCCTCGATATCCAAGTGCGCCGTCACGAGGTGATGATCAAGGGACTGTCGCCAGAGTTCGATGGCTACACTCTGCTGCAGCTGAGCGACATCCATGCTGATATCTACCCCCCGGCGGTCCACGCGATGGTTGAGACGGTGCGGGAGCTGGAGTACGACGCCTGCGTGCTCACCGGCGACTACCGCGCCCAGACCCATGGGCCGGTGGAGGCGGCAATCGAGTGGATGGGTGTGCTGATGAGCGGGTTGCGCCAGCCGGTTTACGGGGTGCTGGGAAACCATGACAGTGTCACCATGCTGCCGGCGCTGGAGGCGATGGGCATCCGCATGCTGCTCAACGAACATCAGTGCATTGAGCGGGGAGAGGAGCGAATCTATCTGGTGGGAATCGATGACGCTCACTACTACCGGGTCGACAACATCGAGAAGGCGGCCCACGCGATCCCGCTGGAGGCGGTCTCGATCCTGCTCAGCCACACCCCGGAGATCTATCGTCAGGCGGCCCATGCCGGGTTTAATCTGATGCTCTGCGGCCATACTCACGGTGGCCAAATCTGTCTGCCGGGCGGTATTCCCATCACCCTCGATGCCAAGTGCCCGCGCTACATGGGCTCAGGCCCCTGGGACTACAATGGCATGTGTGGCTACACCTCCGTCGGCACCGGTAGCTGCATAGTCAACGTGCGCCTCAACTGCCCGCCGGAGGTAACCCTGCATCGGCTGCGAGCCGCCCCATAGATAGGTCGGACCGCGCCCCACATCATCCTTCCATTATGCGCGGCGGCCACGGGACGCCCTAATAGGGGTGGCGCCGGATGTGCAACCAAAACAGCACCCTGGAGAGCAACAACTCGGCGATGAAGAAGAGCACAACCAGTAGCGCCAGCTGTGTCAGCGGCAGCTCGATCAGCAGCCGACAGGCGAGTAGCGGAAGCAGCGATTCGGGGACCTGATCCAGGCCCAGCGCCATGCTGCTCGAGGGCATCCCCAGACGCCGCTTGATGAAGCTGGAGCTGATGTCACCGAGCATCGCAAACAGGGCGATGACCAACCCGAGCTGCCAGCCCAGACCGAGCAGCAGTGATACCAGCGGTGTCAGCAGCAGTGCTGCGATGACGCCACGCCAGGTCTTGGAGGGGCCGAGCAGAGGGTGGTCGCTGGCGAGCCTATGGCCTCCATCGATCGGGTGGTTGAAGCTCGAGCGCAACAGCTCCCGCGCCAGCAGCGGGGCACCGTTGGTCGTCAGCAACAGCAGTAGCAGCAGGAGTTGGTCGGTTGTGATCCACATAGGCAGGCTCCTCATGGGACAGTCTAACCGGACGGCCTGACAAGTCTATCGGGGCAGGCCCGTCCCCCTGTCTGCTGACTGTAGATAAAACTGACCCTGAACAATGACCTACAGGTGGATTATGTTAGTCTGACTCAGTCATATGCGTGCAGTTGAGGCGGAGCCTGCAAGATGAAAGCTGTTTTCTACCAGATGTCGCTGATTGTTTCTCTATTGGTCCTTCCGCTGTCATTGCTGGCTGACCCCCTACCCTGGGAGGGCCTGATGCAGGATGGCAGCCGAATCTCCATCGACCCGCAAACCAACAAGGCGAGTCGCAGCGCGCAAGGCGAGAGTCAGCCGCTCTGGGACGGGGTGCACCAGCTCGACAACGGCGCGGTGATCATCGTGCGTGACGGGGTGGTGGTGATGGATGCGGCGTTGTTGGAGTCCCATGAGCGACAGCAGCGGGAGATGGAACAGGTGGCCTGCATGCAACTGGTGCGTAAGGTATGTGGGATCCACAATGAGTGCCAGAAGCATCCCGCCTGTGATCCGGCAAGGCAGCTGCTGTCCCTGGAGAAGGAAGAGTTAAGCAACCGCGGGCTCAACCCGATTTGGCAGGGTGTGGAACTCGACAGCCGTCGCCTCTGTCTGGATGCGCTCAATAACGAGAACTATTTCCAGGTCTGTACCAAGCGGCGCAGTACCAACCGGAAGAGCCCCTGTCAGGCGTTGCAGAAGCAGGTCTGCGGCAGCCGCGGCCAGTGCGCACGCACCCAGGCTTGCGATGCGGCGCGGCAGCTGCTCGGCATGGAGCGGGAAGAGCTGGTACAGGTGCCGAGCGGGTTGACCCAGAGTGGTGCCGAGTGCCGTGAGGCGATGGAGGAGGGGCGTTTCTTCAAACCCTGTGAGTAGCCTCTTTTAGTGCCACAGTTGGCTGCATGGCAAAAAATAATCCGTGCAGCCGGCGGCAGCTGCTATGCTCTTCGGTAGATGCTGCTCCCCTCTTTGAGCGTCTCCAGAACCTGAATCTCTCTGATTTTCATTGGCTCAACGGCCATCGGGGCGGCGGAGAGTACCATCATGTCTGCCAGCTTGCCTGCTTCCAGGGTGCCCTTGCGAGCTTCCTGAAATTCTGCCAGGCGGCATCTGCGGTAATCGCACGCATCGCTTCAAACGGTGTAATGCGCTCTTCTGGCCCCAGCTCCTTAGCGCTGGTAGTGACCCGGTTGACGGCGCTCCAGGCAACATTGCGCATTTCGATGCCGGCGATCGGCGCATCGTGATGCCGGGTGATTTTTAAGTTGCGATCGCGAGCCGAGCGGGCGGGGGCGATGCGCGCCGCCCCATGCCGAGAAAGGCGCCAGCGGCTGCGCTGCCCTTCAGGAATTCACACATTCACGCCGGGTCAACTCCAGCCCCGCGTTGTCCAGCATGTCGATGAGAGTCGAGTTACAGGCGCAGCCGTAGTGAATATGCTCAGATATGGGGTTTCCCTTTGTGATTCTTGATTCCAGAGGGCTATTTTACACCTCACCCCGCCTTGCTCTCATGCCGGCTGGACGGGGTGGCCTCACCCTCGACCGTAGGCGGCGTTCTCCAGGCGGCGGATACGCTCCTCCAGGGGCGGATGGGTGGCGAACAGCTGCGCCAGGTTGCGCCCGCTGAGGGGGTTGACGATGAACAGGTGGGCTGAGGCCGGGTGGCTCTCTGCCTCCGGCATCGGGATCCGTTGGCTCGCCTGCCCCAGCTTGCGCAGGGCGCTAGCCAGCCACAATGGGTTGCCGCAGATCGCCGCGCCCTCGGCATCCGCCACATACTCCCGGGAGCGGGAGATCGCCATCTGGATCAGCGAGGCGGCGATCGGCGCCAGGATCATCATCAGGATCGCCGCAAACGGGTTGCTGTTCTCCCCGTCGCTACTGCGCATGCCAAACAGCATTGCGAACTGTGCCATGTTGGCGAGCATCGCGATCGCCCCGCCGATGGTGGCGGCAATCGCCATGGTCAGGGTGTCGCGGTGTTTGACATGGGCCAGCTCGTGGGCCATCACCCCGGCCAGCTCTTCCCGGCTCATCATGCGCAGCAGACCGTGGGTGGCGGCCACCGCCGCGTGCTGTGGATCGCGCCCGGTGGCGAAGGCGTTGGGGGCCTGCTCTGGCAGTAGGTAGACCTTGGGCATTGGCATCCCAGCGCGGCTGGAGAGCTCACGCACCACATCATAGAGCACCGGCGCTTCGGCCGGGCTGGCAGGCTGGGCGCGATAGATCTTCAGCACCAGCTGGTCGGAGTACCAGTAGGAGGCGAAGTTCATCACTGCGGCCAGGATCAGGGCGATCACCAGCCCGGTCTGGCCGCCCATTGCCTGCCCGGCCACTAGTAGCAGCCCGGTCAGCGCCGCCAGCAGCAAGGTTGTGCGGATTCCACTCATAATTCTGTGTTTGCTCCATTCGACTGAGGCTTGGATTCGTAATAATGTGGGCCGCCCTAATCCTTTTCAAGTGGGCGACACGATGAGTTCAGGCCCGGGAGTATGAAGATTCATGAAAGATTCGGTGAAGGCCTATTACGGCCAAGAGCTGCAGGGCAGTCACGATCTCAAGACCAATGCCTGCTGCACCGATGCGCAGATGCCACAGCGGCTGCGCAAGGCGCTGGCGAATGTGCACGACGAGGTGATGGCGCGCTACTACGGTTGCGGCCTGGTGGCGCCCGACCTGCTGCAGGGGATGCGCATCCTCGACCTGAGCAGCGGCTCCGGACGCGACTGTTACGCGCTGGCGCAGATGGTCGGTGAGAACGGCTATGTGCTGGGGGTCGACATGACTGAGGAGCAGTTGGCGGTGGCGAATCGCCATCTCGACTGGCACCGGGAGCGTTTTGGCTATGCCCGCAGCAATGTGGAGTTCCGTCTCGGTCACATCGAACAGCTTGATATGCTGGGTCTGGAGGATGAGAGCTTCGATATCATCGTCTCCAACTGTGTGATCAACCTTTCCCCCGACAAGGAGGCAGTGCTGCGCGAGGCCTACCGGCTGCTCAAGCCTGGCGGCGAACTCTACTTCTCCGATGTCTACGCCGACCGCCGCGTGCCCCAGGCGCTGCTCGAAGACCCAGTGCTCTATGGTGAGTGCCTGAGCGGCGCGCTCTACTGGAACGACTTTCAGAACCTGGCGAAAAAGGTGGGCTTTGCCGACCCGCGGCTGGTGGAAGACAGGCCGATCACCATCGACAACGCCGATATTGAGCAGAAGATCGGCCACATCGGCTTCTGGTCGGCCACCTACCGGCTGTTCAAGCTGGAGGGGCTGGAGCCGGCCTGCGAGGACTACGGCCAGGCGGTGGTCTACAAGGGGGGCATCGAGGGCAGCGAGGAGTCGTTTCTACTCGACGGCCATCATCTGATCCAGAAGGGCAAGATGTTCCTGGTCTGCGGCAACACCTACCGGATGCTCAACGAGACCCGCTTCCGCGATTATTTCGACTTCTATGGGAGTTGGCAGACCCACTTCGGCATCTTTGACGACTGCGGCAGCAGCACCCCCTTCGGTGAAGGAGAGGCGGGTGATGGTGGCTCCGGCGGTGGCAGTTGTTGTTGAGCCGATAGTGAGCCGAGCCTATATCTGGGCGGCGATCGCTGCGCTGGCGCTGTTTCTGCTGCTGTGCAGTTGGCTGACCTGGCAGCAGGCCCATGCCTACGAACGGGAGACGCTCTATATCGTGCAGCAACTGGAGGCCGGCAACCGGCTGGAATCGGTGGGACGGGAGTGGCTGGAGACGCTGACTTTGGGACTCTACGACAGCAGCGAAGCGGAGTCGCAGCAGACGCAGGGGTTGTATCAGCACAAGCAACTGCAGCAGGCCTACAAGGAGTCGGTAGAATGGCTGCTGGCAGCCTTTATTCTCACCGCGGCAGGGCTGTTTCTGCTCAGCTGGCTGCTGAATCGGCGCTGGATCGACCTGGGCTACATGATGCTGTTGGTGGCGCTGATCTCGCTGTTGGTCGGGCTGACCACACCGATCCTCTCGGTGGAGGCGAGCAAGGAGCTGCCACTGCTGGGAGAGACGGTGTTCCAGTTCAAGTCGAAGGGCATCCTTTCCACCATCGGCGCGCTGTGGCAGAACGGCAATCTGTGGTTGACGTTGCTGCTGTTTCTGTTCAGCGTGGTATTGCCGCTTCTCAAGACCCTGCTGGTGACCATTACCCTGTGGAATTCAGAGCACCACCTAATCCGTCGCGGCCTGCATTTCAGCCACCAGATCGGTAAATGGTCGATGGCGGATGTCTTCGTGGTGGCGATCCTGGTGGCCTACTTTGCCAACAGCGGCCAGGACCTGACCGAGGCCGAGGTGCAGGTCGGGCTGGTCTACTTTGCCGCCTATGTGGTGTTGTCACTGCTCGGCACCCAGCTGGTGGTGCGACAGCTCGCCGCCACTAAGCTGGGCTGATCCTTGATGGCTATCAGTCGCCTTGAGATTGGTACAGCGGTTGTGGAACGAGGCTTCGGTCAGTCTGGCCGCCCGCAGCTGGCTTGGTTCAGTCAGCGCATTATCGTGTCCCTGTGCCAATGCTGTTTATGCATTCCGCTCCATGATGTCTTATTCCAATCTCGGCAGTCTATGAAAGGTTTGGATAAACGCATCTAACCTGCGGGTAATCTATTGCCAACGCTCCTGGGAATGCTCCTGGGATTGATATCGTGGCTTAAATGCACTAAAATCGCCTGGTTCTGCGGCGTTCATCTTTCTCTCCTTAATGTTTCCTCCTGCCGATAGTTGCCGCATTCAAGATCAGGTGGAGTAGTTTCCACTGTAATCATCGCGCACCGCCAAATGCGCTAGTGCGCTAGTTGTCCGATGAGCGGCGACGCGGCGAATGTCGATATTTCTGCACAAGGATGCAGAGAGAAAAAGCATACGCAACGCTGCCGCAACCGGGATGCTAATCGTATGGATTGTGGCGTATCCATATGCAACGGAATTGACCCTTCAACGGATGCTAAACGGAATATCGAACATGTGTAAATGGCCGCAAGGATCCTGAGAAGAATTCGAGTAGTGGATCAGGGAGGCCGCCGGGGCGGACCTTCGCTGGTGCGTTAGCCCGCGGGATGCCAAAGCCAACTGGGAGAGGGTTGCCAGCCTCATTCCGAATGATATCAGGAGTAACGAGGGTATTTTACCCGATAAAGAATACCTTTATCGAGAGAGCGTGAAGGAGACAAAAAATGATGTGACCAGGATCAAGATTACAGGTGTTTGGCGCCGGAAACTGTGCCCGTTTTTGAACCAGAGATTGCAGTGAACCACTCACTCAGCGAGGGCCGATTATGACTGATTTTAACCGCTCAACCACCGCACTTTTGCTTGCCGCAGGGACGGGAACCCGCCTGCGGCCATTGACCCAAAATGCACCGAAGTGCCTCACCGAGGTCGGCGGCCGCCCGATCCTCGATCGTTTGATTCACAACCTGCGGGCAAAGGGGATCGAGCGGCTGGTGGTGGTACTTGGACACCAGGGCGACCAAATCCGTGAGTTTCTGCGTCACAATGCGGGCGGCATACGGGTCGATTACGTTTTCAATGCCGAGTACCGAACCACCAACAACCTCTATTCCCTGTGGCTGGCCCGGCAGCAGGTTCAGGAACCGTTCCTGCTGCTAGAAAGTGATCTGGTTTTTGAGGCTGAGATGCTGGACGGCATGCTCTATCCAGACAGAATCGCAATTTCCCACCTTCGTCCCTGGATGAATGGCACTACGGTGGTACTCGGCTCCGAGAGTCGGGTTACGGCTTTTCGCCCCGACTGCGGCGAATGCGATACGCCCCGGTATAAGACGGTGAACATCTACAGTCTGTCGATGCAGACTTGGCAGATGATGGAAGAAAGGTTGAGCGGCTACGTTTCGGATGGCAGGCTTGGCGTGTATTACGAGACCGTATTCGCGGACATGGTCGCCGACGATTCACTCGCGTTCGAAGCGGTCTTCTTCAACGCAGACCGGTGGTACGAAATCGATACTCTGGTGGATCTGGACGAAGCGGAAAAGCTGTTTGGAACTCCCAGTCCCGCTACGGGCCGTTCCCTTGTCAGTCTCGAGTCGATGGCCATCCATGCCTGAGATCGACCACGCTGCGGTCAGTCGCTATTGGGCCGGGGTTAGGTCATCGATCCTCGGGCCATATAGGATGGATGACTTCGGTTTTCCGGTGGGTGCGGGCCATTTTCGTTTCCGGGCGGAATCCCGGATCGTTTGGCGGCTACTCCGGGGTGTGAATCCGAATGGCACGGTTCTCGACCTTGGATGTGGTGTTGGATATTGGGCCGCAGCATTTGCTCGACGCTTCTCCCGCGTAGTTGCCGTCGAGGGTAGCGGCGTACTCTACCAGGCATTGGAGGCGCGATCCGCCGCCTACCCGAACATTCGTCCGGTACTCGGCAATGTCCTGTCTTTCGAACCCGATGCTCACTACTGCCTGATTTTCCTCGGTGGCCTGCTCATGTACCTTGATGAAGAAGACGTGATCGCCCTGCTGGGGAGGCTGGTTGCGAGCCTTGAGCCGGGTGGGATCATTCTGTGTCGCGAGTCCACGGTCCGGGGGGGAACTGAGACGTGTGCGGGTGACTATCCGGTTGTCTACCGATCCATGCAGAATTACCGGCGGATCTTCAGACAATGCGGATTGATAGTTCGGCATGTCGAACGGAATGAACCCTACGTCCTCATGCAGATGGGGTGTGAACTGATCAAAAAATGGAAGGGACTCGTGCCAGAGTCGGCTCAGATGCTACGGATCGTTGGCCCCTTGACCTATTGGGTGATGCGACTGGGAAATCCCTGGTTGAATCGTTTACCCAAGGCACTGGAAATCCCGTTCCCGAAGCTGGAAAACCATTTTTTCGTGCTTGAAACGGAGGCAGCCTGAACATTCATAGGGCACGGTTATTTTTGCGGTTTGGCGGGCTAACTAAATTCACCCTGATGTGCAGGTAAAGATGGAAAAAATGCAGAAAAACTTCCTTTACCGGAACCTAGCCAATGTGACATCGATTCTCGGTGTGCTGCCTCTGGTATTACTGTTCTTTGATGACGGCTACCGTTACGTCATCCCGTTAATCATCTTCAATAATGTCATGGACGACCTCGATGGCGTTCTGGCCGGCAAACTGAATATCCGGAGCCGCTTCGGCGCCGATCTTGATAACGTTTGTGACGCTGTCGCTCACGTTGCCTTGGCGCTGGCGGTTGGCGCGCATTTCGGCGGCATGATCCTGATTGCAAGTGCAATCGCGGCGGGTTCGGTCATCATCCGCGCCACTTCCCGGCTCAATCCCGAAGCTGTCTCCGGGGGAGGGTCGCCGACCAATGAACTCATGCGTCACCTGCTGTTCATTCTGTTGCTTGAACAACCCTTAGGGTTCGAGCCTGGGAGTTTGCTGATCCCGCTGTTTCTGCTGCATACCATATCGATGCTCGTGCCCTACAAGATGTCTGCGCTCATCCGGGGGTGGTCCAAGTCGGTCATTGCGATTGGCGCGGTCAATGCGGCGCTGATAGCCGCATGGCTCATTCCGTCAGTCACGTTGTTTATCGCGGGGGCCTTCGTCGTGACCTATATGTATTCCTTCATCGTGGAAGGGGCCCGCTGGCTAAGGCGCTCTGAATAAACCTGGGCGAAGCAGATTGGGATTCAGAAAAGTGTCGGATTCTGGACCCAAGGTGCGAGTTTACGATTCGTTCAGATGGCTCCCTAATCCTCTTTTTCCATCAGGGATTTGAGGGCGGCAAACGGATTGTGGCTCGATTCTTTTGCACTACCTGATGAGGACTCACCGCAGCCGTCACTGTCGAGATAGCGGGAGTGTTCGTTGTCGTGGCAGTAGAGGCAGAGCAGCTCCCAGTTGCTGCCGTTCGGTGGATTGTAGTCGTGGTCGTGGTTTTTATGGTGCACGGTCAGCTCATGCACGTTGGCGCGGGTGAATTCGCGCCGGCAGCGGCCGCAGATCCAGGGGTACATCTTCAGCGCTTTTTCCCGGTAGCCCTGCTCGCGCTGTTCGCGGTTGTTGCGGGCCTCGGCGACGATCTGGTCGAGCTTATTGTGGTCTGGAGTCTTGCCTGCCATGGATTGTGATCCTCCTGTGGCCTCTCTCTTTGTTTATAACGCGGCAATTAAATATGGCACATGTATAGGTCGTGCCGTGCCCGACATTATCCTTGATTTCAATCGATTATACGCGGCGGCCAGGGGTCGCCCTATATCTCTTCCTCGGGCTCGGCCCACGCCCTGGGTTTGAGGTATTTGGTATAGAGTTCGGCCTCTTCAGTGCCGGGCTCCGGCTGCCAATTGTAGCGCCACTTCACAGCGGGCGGCATTGACATCAGGATCGATTCGGTTCGTCCGCCCGACTGCAGTCCGAACAGGGTGCCTCTGTCGTAGAGCAGGTTGAACTCTACATAGCGGCCGCGCCGGTAGAGCTGAAAATCCCGCTGCCGCGGTCCATATTCAGTGGCTTTGCGCCGTTCGACGATGGGCAGATAGGCCTCGATATAACCGTCGCCCACACTTTGCATGAACTGGAAGCATCGTTCAAAGCCCCACGCGTTCAGGTCATCGAAGAAGAGCCCACCGATGCCACGCGGCTCCTGGCGGTGTTTAAGGTAGAAATAGTCGTCGCACTGCTGCTTCAGGTGCGGGTAGAGGTCGCTTCCAAACGGTTCGCAGATGGCTCTGGCGCTCTGGTGCCAGTGGCGGCAGTCCTCCTCATTGCCGTAGTAGGGGGTCAGGTCAAAACCACCGCCGAACCACCAGACTGGATCGGCATCTTCGTGCTCCGCGATGAAGAAACGCACATTGGCATGGGAGGTGGGGAGATAGGGGTTCTGCGGATGAATGACGATGGAGAGGCCCATCGCCTCAAAGGCGCGTCCGGTTAGTTCCGGGCGGTGGGTGCTGGCGGAGCCCGGCAGTTGCTTGCCGCTGACATGGGAGAAGTTGACGCCGGCCTGTTCAAACACTGTCCCATCCTGCAGTACACAGCTGATGCCACCGCCCCCCAGCCCGCCATCGTCCTCCCGTTGCCAGGCATCGGGGACAAATCGGGCAGTCTCTCCGGTCTCCTCCAGTGCGTGGCAGATCTTCTGCTGCAGGCGTTTCAGATAGTTGCTGACACTCTCTTTATCGATGATCTCGTGAGGCATACTGGATCTCTTGCTGACAAAATATCTGGATACCCCATCTGTTCCGCCCATGTGCTCTGCTAGAGGGGGTGAGGTTTGAATAGACCATTTTCTTTTATATTCAGGTGCATCTTCCCATCTTTTTTGTGTGGCAGGGCAGATTCGCTAAGCTGCTGCCTGATTCCCGCTGGGATGGAAGGTGAAAGGGGGCGAGGCATTGGGTAAGCTAGGTCGGTTTTTGCATTCGTGGAGAGAATTGATGGCAGAGTTGCAAGCCCTGATCTTTGACGTGGACGGAACCCTGGCCGATACCGAGCGGGATGGCCACCGAGTGGCCTTCAACAAGGCGTTTGCCGATGCTGGGCTCGACTGGGATTGGTCAGTGGAGTTGTACGGTCAGTTGCTGGAGGTCACCGGCGGCAAGGAGCGCATCCGCTTCTATCTGGATCACTTCAACACGGGATTCGAGCGTCCCGATGACCTGGATAGTTTCATTGTCGATCTGCACAAGAAAAAGACTGCCCACTACACCAACATGCTGGCCGAAGGTGCCATTCCCATGCGCAGCGGCGTGAAGCGGCTGCTGCAGGAGGCGCGTGAGGTCGGGCTGCGACTGGCGATCGCCACCACTACCACTCCGTCCAATGTCAGTGCGCTGCTGCAGCACAGCCTGGATGCGGATGCTGAGGGTTGGTTCGAGGTGATCGCCGCTGGTGATATCGTGCCGGCGAAGAAGCCCGCCCCTGATATCTACAGCTGGGCAATGCAGCAGATGGATATCAGCCCGGACGTCTGTGTTGCCTTTGAGGACTCTGAAAACGGCGTCAAATCTGCTGTCGGCGCAGGCATCAACACGGTGCTGGTGACCACCAACGACTACACTGAGGATCACGACTTCAACGGCGCCGAACTGGTGCTGGATCAGCTCGGTGAGCCGGGTGATGGTTTCCGGGTCATCAGCGGCGATGCGGGTGGTGCCGATCATGTCGATCTGGCGCTGCTGCGCCGCTTCCACGCCGGAGCCTGAGCAGTGGTACAGATCGCTGACCGGATGGCACGCATCCAGCCCTTCTATGTGATGGATCTGCTGGCCCGTGCCCGTGGCCTGGAAGCTCAGGGGCGCTCGATCATCCATATGGAGATCGGCGAGCCTGACTTCCCCACTCCGGCGCCGATCGTGGCGGCGGGGCAGGCGGCGTTGGCCTCTGGCGAGACCCACTACACCCCGGCTAAGGGATTGCCGGCGCTGCGCGAGGCGATCGCCGGCTTCTACCGTCACCGCTATGGGGTGGAGCTGGATCCACAGCGGGTGATCGTCACCCCTGGCTCCTCTGGTGCCCTGCAGCTGGTGATGAGTGTGCTGGTCAATCCTGGGCAGAGCGTGCTGATGGCCGATCCGGGCTACCCATGCAACCGTCACTTTGTGGAGCTGGTTGAGGGCACGCCGTTGGGCATCCCGGTGGGAGCTGATACCGGCTATCAGCTCACCGCCGAGCTGGTGGAACAACACTGGCGCGAGGATAGCTGCGCAGTGCTGGTCGCCTCACCCGCCAATCCCACCGGCACCCTGTTGTCACAGTCGCAGCTGAAGGCACTGCACCGTACGGTGCAGCGGCTTGGCGGGGTGTTGATCGTCGATGAGATCTATCAGGGGCTGGTCTACGATGGGGAGGGCGGCACTGCGCTGGCGCTGGCGGACGACCTGTTCGTGCTCAACAGCTTCTCCAAGTTCTTCGGCATGACCGGCTGGCGGCTCGGCTGGCTGGTGGCCCCTGAAGCGGTGGTCGATCCCCTCGACCGGTTGGCGCAGAATATCTTTCTCGCCGCCCCGACCCTCTCGCAACATGCGGCTTTGGCGGCCTTCTCGCCAGAGGTGATGGAGATTCTCGAAGTGCGCCGGCGGGAGTTTCAGCGGCGCCGCGCGGATTGGGATTCGACCTGCCAGTGACCCCCCAAGGCGCCTTCTATCTCTACGCCGGCTGTGAGGCGATCAGTGATGACAGTGCCGCGTTGGCGGAGCGACTGCTGGGGGAGGCAGGGGTGGCGGTGACGCCGGGGCTCGACTTTGGCTTCAATCGCCCCGAGAGTCATCTGCGCTTCGCCTACACCACCGGCCTGGAGCGGCTCGAGCAGGGAGTCGAGCGGTTGCATCGGTTCCTGCTATAGGTCGGGCCGCGCCCGACATCATTCTTGTTTTCAATCGATGACAGGCGGCGGCCACGGGCCGCCCTATGTCTTGCCAGGTTCAGATCTCGCGCAGCCCCTCGGAGGGTTCGATGCGTGCCGCCCGGTAGCCGGCGATGGCGGAGGCGAGGATCGCCGTGCCGGCGGTGATGCCCAGAGCGACCAGCAGGTGCCCCGGCAGCAGTCGGCAGACGCTCTCGCCGTTCTGCATCTGTGGCGCGAAGCGGTCGTTGATCAACCAGGCGACGCCGAAGTAGATCAGCACCGCGCTGAGCCAGCCGAGCAGCGCGGTGAAGATCGACTGGAGCATCGGAAACCAGACGATGTCGCCGGTACGGAACCCGACCAGCCGCAGCACGCTCAACTCCTTGCGTTTGCGGTCCACATTGGCCCACAGGCTGGCGCTGAGGGAGAAGGCGAAGCCCACCAGGCCGATCACCGCAATCAGCCAGAACACCAGGCTTAGATTCTTGTCCATATCGCGCACGATCTCGATATCCGCAGCGCGGGTGCGAACCTCGATGCCCTGGCTCTGGAAACTGTTGCTGAGTGGCTCCACATCGTAGATCGAGCGGGCATAGAGGCGGAAGCCGGGATAGGTGCGCTGATCGGGGTTGCTTTGGTTACCGGACCAGCCGAGCGCCGGGACCGCATGGCCGTCGCGGAAATCCTCCATTGACTCCAGCAGATAGACCGGGGCAAATGCGCCGTCGCGGCCAAACGCCCCGGCACGGGCGATATCCACCACCGTCAGGTCTACGTGCACTCGCTCGCTCTTGCCACGGAAGCGCCGTGCCAGGCTGCCGCTGATAGTGTCGCCCTTTTTGACCTTGAGCTTGCGCGCCGCCGACTCCGAGAGCACCAGCTGGCGCAGCGTGTCGGGGGTGTCCAGACTCTGTAGCAGTGGGTCGCCGCGCTCGGTGGGGATCATCTCCACGGTGACGATCTGCGGCGCATTCTTGCTCTTCAGCTGCAGGGTGGCGGCAATGGAGCGGGTGCGCGGCACGATGAAGGCGACCTGCGGGCGCTGGCGCAGGGTCTCGATCCAACTGCGATCGTAGTGGCCGCTGCCGATCGGGCGGATCTCGCGGTTGCGTGGGTCATCGATCAGCTGATCGACCATGCTGCCGACGATGCCAAACTTCAGCCCGAACAGCACCAGCATCGGTCCCAGTACGGCGGCCAGGGCGAGGACAAAGAAGCTCGACATCTGCCATTCGTTGCGGTAGTCGCGGCTCGCCAGCCAGAGGATGTTTTTGAAACGTTTCAACATGGCATTAACCAGTGACCACGGTCTCGGTGGTCCTGCCGCTCTTGCTGCGGCGGGTGTGGTGGGAGAGGTGGCGCAGGCCGAGCCGGTTGATATGGCGCCAGGCGTGGCTGGCGACGATCACCGTGATGTGCAGCTCCTCTACCAGTTCGATGAACAGCGACATGATCTTCTCCGCCGCGATCGGGTCGAGAGAGGCGGTGGGTTCGTCGGCGATGACAATGGAGGGGCGATGTGCCAGGGCGCGGCCGATCGCTACCCGCTGACGCTCGCCCACCGAGAGTTGGTGCGGCAGTTTGTTCAGATGGCGCTTGATGCCTAGGTCATGGGCTAGCTCCTCCACCAGGTCGTCATCGGGGAGCTGCAGCAGGCGCCGCGACAGGCCGATGTTGTCGCGTACCGTCAGGTAGGGCAGCAGGCCGCCGGTCTGCATCACATAGCCGATGCGCTGGCGGCGCAGGTCGCCGAGTTGGTTGAGCTGGTGTTTGCGCCAGTGTTCGGCCACATCCAATGGCGTGCTGCCACGCTCCGCACGGAAGCGGAAGGAGCCGCTCTCGGTTGGTTGCAGGATCATCGCCAGCATGTCGAGCAGGGTGCTTTTGCCGCTGCCGCTCTCGCCGATCACGGCGACTTTTTCACCCAGCGCGATCTGCAGGCTGGGCACCTTGAGCCGGAACCGGCTGCCCTCGACTTCGCGGGTCTTGACCACGTCGCGCAGGTGATAGATCAGGGTTCGCTCGCCGTTCTGGCGGCTAGTCGGGTTGGGGTCTTGTTGTTGATTCACTAAGGGAGCATTTCGATGGCCAGGGGGAACACCGAGTCGCCGTCGATGGGACCGCCGTCGAGGGAGACCCAAAGGTCGGTGTGGTCGTGCAGCACCTGGTAGTAGTTGATCTTCTCTTCCAGCCGGTGGATGAACTCCAGCTGTTGCTGGGCCGGCCAATCCTGCCAGTTCTCCAGCGACAGGTCCATCACCTCGCCGGTGTAGGGCAGATCCTCGATATATTCGCGCATGAAGCCCATGTCGGCAAGGTTGCCGGCGCGGGCGCCACTGACCCGGGTGGTGCTGCCGAGCTGCTGCGGGTCGCGGGCGATGGTGGCGGCCAGGCTCTTCAGGTCGTTGAGGAAGTTGCGTGGCGACAGCAGCCCCTCTTCGGCAGTCTCCAGTACCTGACGCATGATGCTGTGCAGGTCGCTGAGCTGATCGCGGCTCAGCAGCACCCGGATATCGAGGGTCTGGCGCGTCGGGTCGCTGAGATCCCGATCTACCAGCCAGGCGTTGAACAGATTTGGTATCTGCTGTTCCTGATCGCGCTGCAGATAGCGCATGCGCAGCGCATAGCCGAGCTTCGCCACCTTCGCCTGGAATTCTGCCAGCTGGCTCTGATCCTCGTCCGGCTCTGCTCTCTGCGTCATCTCCACAGGGGGCTGGATCGGCTGCAGCTGGCGCCCGGCGGCGGCCATGGCGGCGATCTTCACCTGATCGGTGATCTGGTGGGCGAGGGAGTCCAGCACCCGACCGAAGCGCTGCACATCGCCGGTCTTGACGCCAAAGTAGAAGCTGCCGATGCCGGGGTAGTGGGAGAGATCGCGGTATTTCTGCTCCGCCTTGGCATGGTTGGCGTAGGGGGTAGGGGTGAGTAGGTGCAGCACCGACAGGGCGATGCCCTTGTTGCGCGCCAGCCGGTTGAGGGACTCGGCGCTGAGGCCGGTGCCGGAGAGCGGGTCGCTGGCTTCACGTGGGCCGGCATCGGTGATCAGCACCACGTAGCGGGCATCCTGACCCCGCCAGTCGATGCTGTCGATGGCGTCGTAGACCCCGGCGTAGCTGTCCTCGATAAAGCCTTTGCTGGAGGCGGTGGCCGCCTTCAGCGACTCAACCGCACCAAAGAAGCCAGCGGCGTCTTTGCCCTGCTCCAGATCGACATAAACTCGCGAACGGTACTCCAGCTCTGGCACCGCATCGGTGCTGTCACGAAACGCCACCAGGCCGAAGCTGACATCGCCGGTGAGTTCCTCGCGGGTGATCACATCGTAGACCTTGCGCACCGCCTTGCGGGTGCGATCGATGTAGGGGTCCATGGAGAGGGTGGAGTCGATGACAAACACCACGCCGGAGCGGAACCGGCGTAGCGGCGCAGCTGGTGTAGCCGGCTGCTGTGGTTTGGGCTGGGCCTGTTTGTGTGACTCCAGGGGCACGCTGGAGACTTGCAGCAGGCGCGCCGGTTCGCTACCCAGGTAGATATCCTCGTGGCTGCGGATCGGCACCAGGTAGAAATCCTGCAGGATGTCCACATGGTTGCTCGGCTGGATCGCGATCACCGGTGAGTCGGCGGGCAGCTGGCCGCTCTCAGCTGCTGAATAGAGCTCGCGATAGACGGCTGGATCGTCTGCTTCGATCAGCTGCTTCAGCTCATTATTGTCGCGAAATAGGAGTACCCGGTCGTGGCCCAGCGGCTCACGGAAGGCAACGGTGAGACCCTGATTCCAGGGGATCAGTTCGTGTTCCCGGATCCAGCCCTGCAGATCGCCGTGGCGGTTGATGCCGACCTGCAGCCACTGCTGGCCGGCCTGTTCGCGGCGCTGATAGATGTAGTAGGCAGTGAAAGGTTTGGTGGGCTCGCCGATGTCTGCCCCCGGGCTCTGGAAGATCAATGCGCCGGGTTTGTTGAGCATGCGCTGGTAGAGCGACTGTTTGCCCGGCATCAGCAGCGGGCGGTTGTTCTCCGCAGCGACGTTGGTGACAAACAGGCAGAGGATGAGGACAAACGCACTGAATCGCATGGCTATTGACAGATCCTAACGCCAGTTCAACAGCAGCCGGCGGGCATTGCCATCACCCTCGGCGGCGGCCTGCTCAATGTGTGAGCGCAACACGGCCAGCCGTTCTTCCGCTTGCTCCACGCCGCTCTGCCGTGCAAGCGAGTACCATTTGAATGCCTGTAGCGGGTCGGGTTCCTGGATTGGCGTACTGCCGGTAGTGAAGTGGGCCGGGTCGTGAAGTTCGCCGAGCAGCATGGCGGAGGGGCCATGGCCGTTGCGGGCGTTGAAGAAGAGCAACAGATAAGCGTCGGTGACCCGGCCCTGCTGCTGCAGCTCTAGGGCGCGGTTCAGTAAGCTGTCGGCATCCAGCTGCTGTTGGCCATTGCGCAGGGCGGCAATCAACGCCCGGGCGATCTCGCCATCCGTTTGTTGCGCAGGTATTTCGAGACGCGCGGAGGAGACCGCTGGCGTAACCGGCGATGGGGACTCTGCAGTGCCTGATGGGCTGGTTGCGCCCGCCTCACGATGGATCGGAGTGATCGGCGACGGGGGGACGATGCCGCTGTCGGTCTGCTCACTGTCGGGCGTGGAGGTGAGCCAGATCAGCGTTAGCAGGATCACCGCGACACCGATGGCGAGGCGGATGCGCCCATTACCCTTCAAACCCGGGCTGCCCGCAAAATCCTGCGGAATTCTCGATTCGGATGTCGTCATTCTGTGCCGGCGGTAGTGCTGCCGACGGATGCTCAAAGCCGCCGGTAGATCGGGTGGGCAAGCCACTCTTGTTGTCGTCTTGGACGCCCAATTTGACCAGAACGCCCCATGAAAATCCACCACTAAGGCGGGGCTCCCAGACCAAACAGCTGCTCGGTGTTGCACCGGGTCTGCTGTGCGATCTGTTGCGGATCTTCGTTCCTGAGTTGTGCCAGAGTCTGCAGCACCAGCGGCAGGTAGGCGGGTTCGTTGCGCTCGCCGCGATGTTGGCTGAGCGGCTGATCGGGGGAGTCGGTCTCCAGCAGGATCGACTCCAGTGGCAGGCTCTGCACCAACCGGCGCAGCTTGTTCGCCCGCTCATAGGTAATAGGCCCGCCGAAGCTGAAGCTGAAGCCCATCTCGATCAGCCGGTGTGCCTGCTGCTTACTGCCGGAGTAGCTGTGGAAGACACCGTGCAGGCCGGGAAATTGCTTAAGGGTGTTGATGCAGGCCTCCACTGCCCGCCGGGCGTGGATGATCACGGGCAGCTGGTAGTGGTGAGCCAGCTCCAGTTGGGCCTCGAAGTAGAACTGCTGCAGCTGGGGCTGCGGATTGTTGATGAAGAGATCGAGGCCGCACTCGCCGATCGCCACCGGCCGTTCCTGTCTGACCCACTCCGCCAGCTGCTCGAGGTGTGACCGTTGATGTTCTGCAACAAACATCGGATGCAGGCCGTAGGCGGGGTGTAGCCCTGGATAGTCGCGGCAGACCTGCAGCTGGCGTGGCCACCACTCGGCCTTGATACTGGCGATGATCTGACTGGTGACGCCGGCAGCGTGGGCGCGCTGCAGTGCTGCCTCCCGATCGCCATCGAAACGCTGGTCGTCGAAGTGGCTGTGGGAATCGATTAGCCGCGGCTGAAGACCCATATATCTCCCTGGGAAAGGGTCTGATTGAAGCGGTAGCCGTCCTGGTCAAACTGCTTGATCGCCTGCGGATCGTGAAGACGATTATCGATGATGTAGCGGCTCATTACACCCCGCGCCCGCTTGGCGTAGACGCCGATCATGCGGTAGCTGCCGTTTTTGTACTCCTTGAACTGCGGGGTGATGATGCGTCCCGCTAGCAGCTGCGGCTTGATCGCCTTGAAATATTCGTTGGAGGCGAGATTGATCAGGATATCATCGCCCTGTTCGGCCAGATCCTGGTTGATCGCCTCGGTGATCTTGCTGCCCCAGAAGGCGTAGAGATCCTTGCCGTTTTTGTTGGGTAGTTTGGTACCCATCTCTAGCCGGTAGGATTGCATTAGGTCGAGCGGGCGTAGCACCCCGTAGAGGCCGGAGAGGATGCGCAGGTGTTGCTGGGCGAAGTCGAGACCAGCCTGTGACATCGACTCCGCATCCAACCCGGTATAGACGTCACCCTTCATCGCCAGCGCCGCCTGCTTGGCATTTTTCGGGGTGAAATCCCTGTGCCACTCGTGGTAGCGCTCGAAGTTGAGATTGGCTAGCTTCATGCTGAGCTTCATCAGCTCCGCCAGATCCAGCGCCGAGTAGTTGCGCAGGATGTTGATCAGCCGCTGCGACTCGTCGAGAAAGTGTGGGAGGCTATGGTGTTCGGTTACTGGGGGGGTGGTGTAGTCGAGGGTCTTGGCGGGGGAGATGACAATCAGCATGTTTTATTTTGATTTGGTGATTTTATGCCCCCATGATCGCCATAGCTGTACAGAAAAACAACCGCAATTTGAGCATGGGTATAGTGAGCTAGAGCCTGACCAGACCCCATGCTAGGCTTGCCGCTGTTTTGCAGAACAAGGTGACAGAGTGGACCGGGACAAACGCATACAACAGCTGCTGGATCTGGTGGGGCGGCTCTATGCCGAGACCGGCGAACTGAGCGAGTCCGATGGTGATCTGCAGCTCTGGTACAACCGGGGGTACGCCAATGGCATGATCCAGGTGCTGAGAGAGCTGGGGGCGGCGGATCAGATTGCAGCGCGGGTCGAGGCTGATACCGCCGACCGGCTGGCCGGTCAGGAGTTTCTGCCTTGGGGCAAGGCCTATTTGCATGGCTTCGAGATGGGTGACAGAGAGACCCGGGAAGTTTTGTAGTGCAGGAATCGAAGCGATGAAGATTGTCTCATTCAACACCAACGGCATCCGTACTCGCGAGCACCAGCTGCAGCAGCTGAAACAGCGTCATGATCCGGATGTGATCGGTATCCAGGAGAGCAAGGTCCAAGACCAGGACTTCCCGCTGGAGATGACCAGCGCGCTGGGTTTCAACGCCGCCTACTTTGGCCAGAAGACCCATTACGGCGTGGCGCTGCTCTCGAAGCAGGCGCCGTTGTCGCTGCAGAAGGGCTTCCCCGGTGACCCGGTGGACGCCCAACGGCGCATGATCATCGGCCGTTTTGCCACTGACAAGGGTAATCAGGTTACGGTCATCAATGGTTACTTCCCGCAGGGTGAGAACCAGTCTCACGAGGTCAAATATCCGGCTAAGCGCAAGTTCTACGCCGATCTGCTCGCCTATCTGCAACAGCATCACAGCCCAGACGACAATCTGCTGGTGATCGGCGATATGAACATCGCACCGCTCGACCTCGACATCGGCATCGGTCCGGACAACGCTAAACGCTGGCTGAAGAGCGGCAAGTGCTGTTTTCTGCCAGAGGAGCGGGAGTGGCTGCAGCGACTCACGGATTGGGGCCTGCACGACACCTTCCGCGGCCACTATCCCGAGGTGGATGACCGCTTCAGCTGGTTCGACTACCGCAGTCGCGGCTTCGACCGCGAACCCAAGCGCGGTCTGCGCATCGATCTAATCCTGGCCAGTGCCAGCCTTAACGCCGCTTGCAGCGATGCCGGCATCGACTATGAGATCCGTGGCATGCAGAAGCCTTCCGACCACTGCCCGATCTGGGCCGAATTTGATATCTGATCCGTGGCGGTTGCGCGCTTCCGTTTCTACGAGGAGCTCAACGACTTTCTGCCGGTGGCCCAGCGCAAACGGGAGATCGAACTCCGATTCGAGCCTCCCGCTCCGGTGCGCCACCTGATCGAGGGGCTGGGGGTGCCCCACACCGAGATCGAGATCATCCTGGTGAATGGTGAGTCGGTGGGGCTGGAGCGGCAGATCGAGGATGGCGACCGGGTCAGTGTCTATCCGGTGTTCGAGGCCCTTGACGTGACGCCGCTGCTGCGGCTGCGCCCGCACCCCCTGCGCGAGCTGCTGTTCTTGGCCGATGCCCATCTCGGCAAGCTGGCTCGCCATCTGCGTATGCTCGGTTTCGATACACTGTTTTTCAACGACCTCGGCGACCGGGAGCTGGCCGAGCTAGCAGGCAGGCAGCGGCGCATCCTGCTGAGCCGGGATCGCGCCCTGCTGATGCGCGGCACGATTAGCCACGGCTCGCTGATCCGCAGTACTGACCCCAGGGAGCAGCTGCGGCAAGTGGTGCAACGCTTCGACCTGGGTCACTGCCTGAAGCCCTTCAGTCGCTGTATGGAGTGCAATGAACTCCTGCGGGCAACAGACAAAACGATGGTGCTGAAGCAGCTGCCGCCCGGGGTGGCGGAACGCTATGATGCGTTTTTACAGTGCAGTGGGTGTGGCAAGGTCTTCTGGAAAGGTAGCCACTACCGCGAGATGCGGCGTTTCATCGACGATCTGGTTGGCCAGCCACGAGAGTAGAATGTGGCTCTTTTATGGGCCAACCAGACGACCAACAGAGGAGATCTTATGGATCTGCGACAGTTTCTGATCGTGTTTGGCGTAACCCTGAGCCTGGTAAGCTCGGCCCGGGCTGACGAGGTGTGTGTGCGCAAGGTGTTTCGGGACTTTTGTCTCGGCGGTAGCCTGGCGCAACAGCTGCAGCATCAACCGGCGCAGCAGCCATTGCGCCGTAAGGGTGAGCGGGTCGGCGTGATCTATCGTCAGGATCGAGAGCGACTCTATGTGATGGCCTATAAAGGCCGGATCTACAAGGTGTTGCGCAGCTACGATCCGGCCAGCTACTCCACCTATCGGGATCTGCAGCAGCGGCTTACACGGAAATATGGCACGTCAGAAGAGAGGAGCCAGTTTCCTGAGAGGATTCGCAGTCGGGCGGCACGCATCAGCGCGGCCCGTCGCGGCGAGGGAGAGTTCCTTGAGATCTGGTCACCGCCAGGTCAGGCGTGGCGGGTGGAACTGAGCTGGTCACGCAAACTGGGCGTAACGCTGGCCTATCTGGTCAATGATCTAGATCGCCAACAGAAGGCCGACCACCAGATTGACCTTTAGGTCAGGCACTGAGTCCTAACTCATCATCTTGAAGTGGCACTCGAACCCTGGGTGGAAAAGACCTGGACGTACATCTTGGTTACCCTGTCTGAACGCTGCAGGATCTTGTCGGTAGTGGCGAAGACAGTGACAGGAAGCCCACCCTTCTTGATGTCGAGGAAGAAGCCTCTGACAACTTTCCACAGGTTGGTGATACGCACCAGTTCGGTATTGATCGCCTTGGTGTTCGACTTTTCCACCTTCAAGGCGTGCAGGCTGGCCTCGAACAGATCGACCGCCTTGGTCAGCTGGGTGACCGAATTCACGTCACGAAAACCCAGTTGATAGGCGATGTAGTATTTGGCAATGCGTTGCGAAAGCATGCGTTGCCGACCGGCGAGGTTGACGATCTTGGATGTTTTGACCTTTGATGCCTGCTCGAGTTTCTTTACGATCTCGTTGGAGACCTCCAACAGCGTCTCGCTGAGATCCAATACCAGTGCGCCGTTGTCCTGGGTATAGGGTTGGCTGCAGAGTTCAGCATACTCATCATATGCCAGATCGATATAGGTGAGCAGGTCCTGTGTGGCCCGATCCTTGATCTTGTTCTTCAGGCTGGCGTGGTTGCTCTTGAATAGCTCCAAACTGTTCTGCATCTGTTGTCGTGCTTTATCCGGGCGGCTCCTCTTGCCTAGAAAAAAGTAGGCCTTGGCGATCTTTTGCGAGAGCATGCGTTGCATCCCCGCTCGATCGATCAGGCCGGTAACTGAGAATGTCTCCTCTGCATGCAGGGCAAATGGCAGCGCGAGCAGCAGCACAAGACAAAAGCTAGAAGTGAGTTTGGGATGAGTCTTCATTGTTACTTCCTAATGACGAGACATAGAGCGGGGGTTATTTTTCGGCATACATTTTTGTGGCGTTGTTCATCGCGTCGAGAATTCTGTTCGAAGAGCGCAGGATGAGGGATGGAATGAATTTATCGCTGTTTGTTTTTGCGGATAAATCAAACCATTGGAATGCCTTGTTTGCGATATTGAGCTGTTTCTTGATGTCGGGAGTGGTCAGGCTGGAGTGCTCCAGTTTTGTATGGCTTGCCTTGAATTCATCGACAGCCTGTTTAAATGCGGGGGCGAAATCAAATCCCGCTATTCGCCAGCTGCGCAGCATGTAGAGGCTCGCCATGCGCTGGGAGAGCATGCGTTGGCGACCGGATATGTTGACGATCTCTGCGCTCTTGCCTGCCGATGCGGCAGCAATCAGAGAGACAAGCCTGTGCGATGCGTCGAGCAGGCGATCCATCTCATCGCGCAGGCTGGCTGCCTGATTGCGATCGGGGGTTGCCGTGAGTACCGGCTTGAGTGCATGCCACTGTGTGGTGACCGCCTTCAACGCCTTGTTGACTTCATCGTTAACCGGAAAGGCCGTGAGTTCTTGTAGGTGTCGTTCAAAAAGGGCGATGGTCTCTTTCAGATCTGCCCCAGGTTGCTGGTATTTGATGCCCTGACCGATCAATGCGTAATCCATCAGCATGCGTTGAGTGAGCATTCGCTGCATACCGGCCTTGTTGATCGCATCAGTCGAATCCTTAATTGCGGCCTGGGTCGACTGGGTGAAGAGGAGTATGCTGGCGGTGAGCCAGGCCATGAGTAAGAAGGGGCGAGAAAACATGTTGGATGTCATTGGAAATAAGCTACCTAGCATTGAAGGGGAGCCACTCATGGACGTTCCCATTGTCCTTTGCAACTCGGCTGGTCATCACTCAGCGGGTGAACTATCGAACGTTAGGAAGATCGATGCTCAGGGACAGGGTTGTTGCGGTTCTGGGGATGGTGAAATTATCAACCTGCTTCCAGTGATATAACCCAGCTCATAGGAAGATGCAGGCCTTGATCAGCAAGAACATCTACGACTACTACGATGCGCGTCCTCTTGGTAAGAGGTTGCTAGCATACGCAGTGCCTAACCTCATCAATGTGACATGGAACCCAAATATTGGTGACGGGAGCGGGTTCAGGCTTGTTGTCTTTGATGTATAAGTGGGAGGAATAGGACTCTTCTAATTCTTAATGGGTAGGAGTCGATGCATTGTGGGTAGCGGTCCGCAGATGAGGCTGTCGCCTTGCTGACGAAGCTCGATTTACAAGGGGCGTGTTGTCTTGCCCAACAGACGCTCCCCTTCAGCTGCCACTGCCTCCAACTTTACCTCGATGATGCGATTCTGCAGCGCCGCATCGGCCGGGGCCTCGATCTCCACCCGTAGGTAGTTGGGGGTATAGCCGAACCAGCCGCGGCTGCCATCCCCCTCCACCAACACCGGCACCTGCTTGCCAAGCTGCCGTTCCAACATCTCGCGCTTCATCTGTTCGCCCAGTTGGTGCAGTTGCTCGCTGCGCTGGCGCTTGATCTCCCGCGGCACCGGATCAGGCAGCCCCGCCGCCTTGGTGCCGCTGCGTGGGGAGTAGGCGAAGATGTGCAGATGGCCGAACCCCATCTGCTCGACGAAGCTGAGGCTCTGCTGCCACTCCACCTCTGTTTCACCGGGGAAGCCGACGATGATGTCGCTGGTGATGTTGAGATCGGGCACCTGCTGGCGTCCCTCCTCAACAAGCCGGCGGAACTCGTCGCTCTTGCAGCGGCGCGCCATGCGCCGCAATACAGAGTCGCTGCCGCTCTGTAGCGGCAGGTGCAGGTGGGGCATGAAACGCGGGTTGTCGAAGCGCGACCAGAAGTTGTCGGGCAGATCCCAGGGCTCCAGAGAGCCAACCCGCAGCCGCGGGATCTCACTCTCCGCTAGCACCCGGTCGATCAGCTGCCCCAGGTCGGAGTCGATGTCGCTGCCGTAGCCGCCCAAGTGGACGCCGGTCAGCACCACCTCCTGGATCCCCTCGCTGTGCAGCCGGTTGATCTCGGCGATCACCTCTTCGGCGGGGCGGGAGCGCTCCTCGCCGCGGGCCAGGGTGACGATGCAGAAGGTGCAGCGGTAGCGGCAGCCGTCCTGCACCTTGATGAAGGCGCGTTGACGACCGCGTGCGAGCAGCCCGCCGGACTCCTCCTCGGTGACGCTCTGCGGCATGATGTTGAGATCCAGCTCGCGTTGCACGATCTGCACCAGTTGCTCCTTGTCCTGGTTCGGCACCACCAGATCGACCCCGTCGGCACTGGCACTGGCGGTGGGATCGAGGGAGGCGTAGCAGCCGGTCACCACCAGCCGCGCCTCGGGATTCTGCCGGTGCGCACGCCCCAGCAGTTTGCGTGACTTGCGCACCGCCTCTTCGGTCACCGCGCAGGTGTTGACCACCAGCAGGTCGGCCTGCTCCGGATCCTGTGTCAGGCTGTGGCCGAGACCACGGAACTCCCGGCTCCAGCTCTCCAGCTCCGCCTCGTTGAGACGGCAGCCCAGGGTTTTTAGATGTACGCGCATGGATTGGTCGTGTCGCAGTCAAAGAGCGGGCAACTTATCGAGCTGACCGGCAGGTTTCAAGTCTGAACGCATTTAATAAGGTATATTCTCCGCCATGGAGACACTGACACAACTTCCCATCTGGCAGCAGGCCGGTCTGGCTCTGGCGCTGCTGTTTCTATTATTGCTGGCTGTGGCGCTGCGCTGGCTGTGGCGTCTGCTGCAACACCAGCTCGATCTGCTGCATGATCGCGAAGCCCGCGACCGCCAGCTCGATGAGCGGCTGCGCGAGCTGGAGCGATCCCTGTTGCGGGAGCAGAGCCAGCTGGGCCAGCATCTGGCGGAGCGTATCACCAAGGGAGCCCTAGCCCAGCAGCGCACCCTGCATGCCCTGCAGCAGCAGATGCTGGAGCGTACCGACCGTTTCTCCCAGGGCGTAGAGCGGCGTTTCGCCGAGATGCAACAGCGGCTCACCGAGGATGCGGGGCGTCTGCGGGTGGAGCTGCTGGAGCGTTTCGAGGGGCTGCAGACCCAGGTCAACCGGGAGTTGGCGGATGGCCGGCTGGCGCAGCAGGAGAAGCTGGGTGAGCTGCGCGAGGCGCTACAGCAGGCGTTGATTCGCCACCGGGAAGCGTTCGACGAACGTCAGCTGGAGGCGATGAAGGCGCAGCAGGAAGCGCTGCAGCGGGGCATGACCGAGCTGCGTAAACAGGTCACCGAGGCGTTGCTGCAGCACGCCGACGACCTGGGTAAACGGGTGCAGGGGCTCACCGAGACCACCGACCAACGTCTCAAGGAGATCAGCGGTCAGGTGGAGAAGCGCCTCAGCGAGGGCTTCGAGAAGACCACCGAGACCTTCAGCCAGGTGTTGATCCATCTGACCCGCATCGACGAGGCGCAGAAGAAGATCACCGAGCTCTCCAGTAGTGTGGTCAGCCTGCAGGAGGTGCTCTCCGACAAGCGTTCACGTGGCGCCTTTGGTGAGGTGCAGCTCAACGCCCTGGTGCGTAATGTAATGCCCGAGTCGGGCTTCTCGCTGCAACATACTCTGAGCAACGGCCGTCGCGCCGATTGCCTGCTGTTCCTGCCAGACCCCACCGGCAATGTGGTGATCGATGCCAAGTTTCCGCTGGAGAGCTACCAGCGCATGATGGACGACACGCAGTCCGAGTCGGAGCGGCTGCAGGCGCAGCGTCAGTTCCGCCAGGACATCAGGAAACACATCGACGACATCGCCAGTAAATACATCATCGAGGGCGAGACCTCCGACGGCGCGGTGATGTTTATCCCCGCCGAGGCGGTGTTCGCCGAGATCCACGCCCACTTCCCTGACTTGGTGGAGGAGGCGTTCCGGCGCCGTGTCTGGCTGGTCTCGCCTACCACCATGATGGCGATCCTCACCACTGCTCGGGCGGTGCTGAAAGACGCCGCCACCCGTGAGCAGGTGCATATCATCCAGGAGCATCTGCGCGAGCTGTCGAAAGACTTCGGCCGTTTCCAGAGCCGCATGGACAAACTGGCGACCCACATCTCCCAGGCCCACACTGACGTCAACAACGTCAACATCTCCGCGCGCAAGATTACCGGTCGTTTTGAGAAGATCGAGCGGGTAGAGCTGCAGGATGAGGCCAAGCCGGAGTTGCCGATCTTCAAAGAGTAGCGCTGAAGATGTTCAACATAATCGAGGCCGATCTGGCCGATGCCCACCAGGCTGAGGCCTTTCTGCAGCTGATGAACAGCTATGCTCTCGATCCGATGGGCGGTGGGACACCGCTCACCGACTACGCCTGGGAGAATCTGGTGGCGGCGATGCGCGCCCGCAGCGACGCGTTGAGCCTGCTTGCCTTTATCGATGATGAACCCATCGGCCTGATTAACGCGTTTGAAGGCTTTTCTACCTTCCAGTGCCGACCGCTGCTGAATATCCACGATATCATTGTCATCCCGCGATTTCGCCAGCAGGGGGCCGCCCGCCAGATGCTGCAGAGACTCGAACAGATCGCCATTGAACGGGGGTGCTGCAAACTGACTCTGGAGGTGCTGGAGCGCAACCTGGCGGCACGGGCTGTCTACAACAAATTCGGCTTCTCCCCCTACGAACTCGATCCGCAGATGGGCAAGGCGATGTTTTGGGAGAAGCAGTTGTAGTGCGTAGCTGTGTAGGATTGGATGAATGAGTGCCGGCGATGAGATCCCTCTCATCGCCGCTGCTGTCGCTGTTTCAGCTACTGGTTACGCCAGCCTCTCGGGCAGGGCCCTGGGACGTTGGGAGAGTTCCCCCAACGGTTGGCCCGCATCTGCGCGCGGTAGCTATCCATTTCCGTCGCACTAATGTAGCCATCGCCATCCTGATCCATCATCTGGAAGGGTGAGGGACGGTTGAGGTTGCGCATCGGATAGCCGAGCTGGGCCCGCTCTGCGCGGCGCTGGGCACGAACCTCTTCGAACTCCTGTTGGCTAACGTAGCCGTCACCATTGAGATCGAAATAGACATAGGGCGGTGGGCCCGGATTGAATGCCAGTGCGCTGCCAATACCGAATACTGCCAGGGCGGATGCTGCTGCTAATCTGGTCACACGCTTCATGACTGCTCTCCTGTGGTACTGCTTGGATCAGCCACCCGGCTTTGCCGGAGTGGCGAGGGTTCCGTTCCCTCTAGCTTTAGTTTCCACAACCGGGATGAATTGAAGCTGAAAATGCGTGTCGGATCAGTGATGCAGGGCGAGGCGCACCAGGATCTGCAGGCCGCCGAGCTGGGAGGATCGGAGGAAGCGGATCTCGCCGCTGTAGAGCTTGACGATATCGCGCACGATGGCGAGCCCGAGTCCGTGGCCCTCCATGTTTTCGTCGATGCGCACACCGCGCTGGGTGAGCCTGTCCAGGTCGGCAGCGGAGACACCAGGGCCATCGTCCTCGATGGTGATCTGGAAGATCTCCGTATTGGCGCTGAGCTCACAGCGGACTTGTTGCCTGGCCCACTTGCAGGCGTTGTCGAGCAGGTTGCCGAGTAGTTCTAAAATGTCCTCGCGGTCCAGTGGTAGGGGCGATTGGAAGGCGTGGCTGCAGTGGATATCCAGCCTCTTCGCGGAGTGGAGTAGCCGCAGGCTGGTGATCAGCGCGTTCATCTCAGCCGCCGCATCGAAGCGCTGCCCCGGGGTGCCAGCGCCGGCCAGGCGGGCGCGGCGCAGCTCCCGTTCGGTGATGCGCTGGATGCGCTCGGCCTGGGTCTGCAGCTGCTGGCGCTGCGCTTCGAGGCTGGAGAACCGGTTTGATTCGATCTCCCGCTGCAGCAGGCTGAGGGGGGTCTTGATGGCATGGGCGAGATTGCCCAAGGCATTGCGGGAGCGTTCCAGGCGCTGGCCGAGCAGTGCCAGGATACGATTGAACTCCTGCACCAGGGGCTGCACCTCGTCGGGCACCGACTCACTGAGCTGGCTGATCTCGCCGCGCTCCAGCCGCTTCATGTCCTGCGGCACCTGGTCGAGGCGCTGCAGCGTGTGGCGAACCACCAGGCGCTGCACCAGCAGCAGCAAGGCGATGGCGGTGAGGGCGGCAAACAGGAAGTTGCGCTGGTAGCGGCCGATCTGTTGGTTAATCTCGCTCAGATCTTCGGCCACTGCCAGGGTCAGCTGCTGACTGCGCTTCTGATAACCGGCCACCCGAACCAATAGCGGTTGCTGCTCTGGTCCGTTGAGATAGAGTATCTGTACCTCACCCTGGGCAAGATCCGGGATCTCCAGGGTCTGGTCCCACAGGGAGCGGGATCGGATCATCTCTTCGCCCTCGATCTGCACCTGAAAATAGTGGCCGGAGAAGGGCTGCAGATAGACCGGGGTGAGGCGGCCCATGCGTATCTTTTTATGGCGCGAGGGGTGGTTTAATGCGCGCAGCACCGACTCGGCATCATGTTCGAGGCGGGTGCTAACATAGGATTCTGCCACTTGCTGCAAGGCGTAGCCGCCCCCCCAGATCAGGATGCCGGCCAGCAGCAACAGCGAGAGAAATAGCCCGAGTTGCAGGCGCGACTCCAGAGAGTTCATGCCGGATCGTCCACGAAGATATAGCCCTGGCCGCGGCGGGTCTCGATGCGCGCCCTGCCGAGCTTGCTGCGCAGCCGGCGAATATAGACCTCGATCAGGTTGCTATCGCGGTCGAAGTCCTGGTCGTAGACGTGCTCGGTGAGCCGGGTTTTGGAGACGATCTGGCCGGGGTGGAGCATGAAGTAGTGCAGCAGGCGGTACTCGGTGCCGGTGAGGTCGATGCGGCTGCCATCGGCCAGTTGTACCTGCTGCAGCGCTTCATCCAGCAGCAGACCGGCGGCCTTCAGTTGGGGGCCGGGCCGCCCCTCGCTGCGCCTGATCAACGCCTTGATGCGCTCCAGCAGCTCCTCGACGTGGAAGGGTTTGCCGAGGTAGTCGTCAGCGCCGGCCTTGAAGCCGTCCACCCGCTCATGCCAAGCGTCGCGTGCGGTCAGGACCAGCACCGGCACGCTGTTGTCGCGGCTGCGCCAGTTGTGTAGCACCTCCAGCCCCGGCCGCCCTGGTAGGCCCAGGTCGAGCACCACGATGTCGTAGGGCACCTCATCGCCGAGGAACTCGCCATCGATGCCGTCGCGGGCCAGATCCACGGCGAAGCCGGCACGGGAGAGTTCGGGTTGCAGTGTCTCGACCAGTTCGAGATCGTCTTCTACCAGCAGTAGGCGCACGTCTAATTCTCGATCTTTTTCTTGATCATCTCACCGCTGGCGGCGTCGAAGTAGAACTCCCAGACCCGCCCCTGTTCATCGAGCAGTTCGAGTTCATAGACCAGACGCCCCTGCTTATGTTCGAGTTCCACTTCGAGGATCTGGCCCGGCTGCTGCAGGCGTTCGAGGATGGTTTTCAGTGGCAGGATCTCGCCAGCCTGTTTCAGCCGCAGCGCCTCATCGTGGTCGGAAGTGAAGGCAGGGGTGAGTCCGCCAAGCAAGACCAGAAGCAGGAGGGTGCGCGTCATCAATCGTCCCATCGACCGAAGCCGGGAATATTTACTTGGTGTTCGTCGAAGGATCCGCTCTCCGCTCTGGAATGGCAAGCCAGGCAGCTGCCGCAGTGGCTAATGTTTGCCTCTCTGACAATAGCTGCTCTGTTATTGGTGCTGATCTCATGCCGGTCGTTGAACTGGGTAATGCCGTCAGCCCGGTAGAGATCGATCAACTGCGTCAGCTGATCTGCATGAAGTATCTGGCTCGAGAGCAGCAGGGTCAGGCTGAGAGTGCTCTTTAGCATCAACTGGCTCTCCGCTTGTATTAATCGTTCCGAAAGTATTGGCAGTGTATACTGCTTTCCATGGCTACGATAAAAGAACAGCGTGATCAGAAAAGGAAAGATGTAGTGGAGG